>CAYRTG010000006.1:0-50829 GCA_964427365.1 uncultured Ruminococcus sp.
GTTTAATTAAGGAATATATTTCAGAGAAATTCCGGTAACAAGGTTATTCTCAACTGTAAATATCAAGTTGTTCGCACCAGACCTATATGTAATAACTCCATTTTTGTTGCTGACAGGATCTCCGTAAATTCTTCTCAATGCCGTTCCGTAATAGCCTACAGTTGCACCCTTTGTAGTTGCCCAGCTGTCCTCTGTAACTATAATTTCTTCAATTCTTTCTTTTCCTTTTTTATCTTTATATGTAGTTAATATAAAATCAGAATAAATATATTGTTTTTTCCTTTTGCTCAGCTCTTTTAGGGAATCTTCCTCACCTAATTTCTCATAAACAGACTCAATAGTATCATTAAGCTTTACTGTTGCTGAGCCGTAAACGAAGAAAAAATCCTTAGGTATAAGGCTTCCTTTTACAGTAGTAACCTGAATATGTCTGCCCGGCTTTACAACTCCCTGAGTTGGAGGTTCTGAAGATTTTGTTGTTGTTGGTTTTGTAGGTTTTGTTTCTTTTGTCTTTTTATTATCAGAAGGCTCTGTTTCAATCTTAACCTTAATTCTTTCTACTTCCCGTTCAGTTGCTGTTGCAGTCTCTGTTTGTGCCTCTGTTGTAGTTGCAGACTTCCACTCTGTAACTTGAAGCTGCTCCTGCTGAGTACATGATGCAAGCAAAGCAATCATTATTATCAAGCTAAGCAATACCGATTTTTTCATATATGCCTCCTTGTTTTGAAATAAACTTTTTATACCCATTAATTATACACGTTTTTTTTTAATAATCAATAACTGAACAAAATTTTCTTTTTACTGCTTATATTTTCACACATGTTTCACGTGAAACATATAAAATTTATGGAAAACTGTTTATTTTAGTAATTTTTTGTGCTAAAATATAAACATAATAGAGAGGTATATTATGAAAAATAAAAAACATTTGAATTTATTGGGAATTTTTTTAGCTATAATCTTTGCTTTTTCAAGTATTCCAACAGCTTTTGCTGAAGAGTCTGAGGAAAATTCAACTCTTATTGAAGAGTTTTCACAGGTTGGTACAACAACTGACGCTACGGAGTCAGCAACTGAACTTCCCACAAATTTTCTTCAACCGGATAACCCTGAGCCGACAGATCCTTTAATAAGCTACACAGGCTCGGCAGGCACCAACCTTAATTATAGTTTTAACGAAAACAGCGGAACATTGACTGTTAAGGGAAGCGGTACAGAAATTTTAAACTATACAAAGGAAAATCCTGCTCCTTGGACATATTTTGCAAATAAAATAACTTCCGTAAATCTCTTAGATGCCTATAAATTAAAATCCATTGGCAATTATGCATTTGCGAATCTTACAAAAATGAAAGAAATTTATCTGTCTGACAAGGTAACAACTATCGGTGAAAGAGCTTTTTTAAATACACATAATCTATCAAGCCTTATACTTGAAAATAACATAAAACTTATTAAAAAAGGTGCTTTTGAAAACAGCGGTGTAAAAACCCTTAAATTTATGAACGCGTCAACCATAATAAAGGGCGGTCAGGAAACAATCCCTCCTACAACAACAGTTAAAGGTTTTAATAAGTCCACAGCATATAAATATGCAAAGAAAAATCTCCGTAGTTTTTATATGATGATAAGTAAAATCACTTTTACAGAAAATCATGATGTTATAACCAAAGGAAAAAAGTATATTCCTGCTTACAAGATTACTCCTGCAAAACCTACAAACAGCAAACTAAAATGGTACTCTTCCAATAAAAAGGTTGCCAAAATTAACAAAAAAGGTGTAGTAACCCCTAAGAAAACAGGCACTTGCTATATTTATGCAAAAGCTACTGACGGAAGCCGAATTGTATCAAAGCAATTTAAAATTAATGTTACAAACTTTAAGCTAAATAAATATATTTTCACTAACAACAACTGTTATAAAGAATGTACTGCAATTGACCCAAAGGGAATTATCGTACATTCAACAGGAGCTGTCACACCCAGACTTAGTTCATATATTCCTAACTGGAACGTTCCTAAACCCGGCGGCAGAGAAGTTTGTGTCCACGGATTTGTTGGAATTGACAATAATGGTAAAATTGCAACCTATCAGACCTTGCCCTTTGAAATGGCTGCGTGGGGTTGTGGCGCCGGTTCAAAAGGTTCATTTAATTATAACCCGGGGTATATTCAATTTGAATGTTGTGAGGACAATTTAACAAGCAGATACCATTTCAACAGAATTTATGAAGAAGCTACTGATTTTTGTGCATACCTTTGCTTAAAATACTGTCTGTCTTACAAACAAGTTGACAGTCATGCAGGAGCAAATGCAAAGGGCTATGCAAGCGCTCACGGAGATATAGACCATTGGCTTAAAAAGTATGGTCTTACAATGGACGATTTAAGGAAAACCGTTAAGAAAAAGATTTTTGCAATCGACCCTAATCCTGACCTAAAATCAGGAAGCAAACATAAAAAGCTGACAGTTAAAAGAGATACAGATCTTTGGAGTAAAAAATTTGTTGACATCTACGGCAACGGAAGTAAGAAAAAATTTACAATAAAAAAGGGCTCAACCGTACGCTTTTTAAACGACGCATTTAGCGGCTGGTCAAAAGTAAAAATAGGGAATGTCAAAGGATATATAAAAAACAAAGATATTAATCTTTCTTACGCATCTAAATATGTTACCTTAAAGCTGAAATATAATGTAAAGCGTTATACAAAGCCAAGCAAAAAAGCTAAGTATTATAAAGGAACGTTCAAAACAGGCACAAAAGTTAAGCAGATTTCAAGAATTTTGTCCGGCTCAAAGAAAAACTGGCGATTAATTTCTTATAAAGGCAAGGAGTATTATATTTATCTTAATTGACAATTTATAAAAGGTTGAGCAGAGAAGTATTCATAAGCACAAACTTCTCAGCATCTCAGTGGAGATTATAAAATCTTCTGAAATAATGAATGACATTCGCCGCTTTACAAGCGAGGGACACAATCTCATAAGTGATAGTAAACATAAATATGGTCGGGAATGAGAGCTTTATAATATATAAACGCTTTCTTCTCGACCATCATCATTATCCATTATCAATTATTTAATTGATTTATCTTTGATTTTTGTTCCCTGACGAGGATATTGCATAGGTGTGTTTTTATCTTTGCCCACTATTACAATAGTACGTCCGCTGTCATCAGGTAGGTAAAACTCTACGACTTCCTCAATCTTACCTCCCAGTTTTTCTATAGCAATCTCACCTTCTGTAATTTCTTCATATGCGTCAGGACCTTTCATTGCTGCGAATATACCGCCCTTTTTTACATAAGGCAAACAATATTCACTAAGAACATTTAACCTTGCCACAGCTCTTGAAATTACTAAATCAAACTTTTCACGAAGCTGAGGCTGTCTGCCCCCTTCTTCTGCGCGAAGATGTAAAATTTCTGCCCCTATTCCTAAATTTTCACAGACTTCCTTAAGAAAAACCAGCCTTTTATTAAGACTGTCAAGCAAAGTAAGTTTAATGTCAGGACAAGCAATTTTTATTGGAATTCCCGGAAATCCTGCGCCTGTACCAACATCAATTACCTTTGCTCCCTCAGGAATTTCATAGTAATCTAAAAGCGAAAGACTGTCAACAAAATGCTTAACAGCAACCTCCTCCGGTTCGGTAATTCGGGTAAGATTAATCCTTTTATTCCAATCTATAAGCATTTCATAATATTTATCAAATTGTTCAAGCTGACTTTCCGTAAGCTCTATACCCATTTCTGCAATATTTTTTATCAAGTAATCTTTCATTTTCATAAGACTTTTCTTTTAATTATTTATTTTGTGACAGCCAAATCAGCAACACGTTAATATCAGCCGGTGAAACTCCTGAAATACGTGAAGCCTGACCTATATTAAATGGCTTTATTTTATTTAGCTTTTCCTGCGCTTCAAGTCGCAGTCCCACAATTTCAGTATAGTCAAAATCATCAGGTAGCTTTTTACGCTCAAGTTTTTTCATTTGCTCTACCTGTTTCATCTGTTTTTCAATGTAACCTTGATACTTTACTTCAACTTCAACCTGTTCAAAAATATTTTTATCTAATTCCGGTCGCGTAACATCAATTTCTTTTAGTGTATCATAATCAAGCTGGGGTCGTCTCAATAAATCTATAAGTTTAATACCTGTGGTAATTTCTGATGTTTCACGTGAAACAAGTATATTGTTTACCTGTTCAGTAGGTGCTATAACGACTTTCTGAATTCTTTTAATCTCCTGTGCTTTAAGCTCTTGCTTTTTGTTGAATTTTTCCCACCTGCTGTTGCTGATAAGTCCGATTTCTCTGCCAATTGGAGTAAGTCTTACATCAGCATTGTCCTGTCTTAGCACAAGCCTGTATTCACTTCTTGATGTCATCATTCTGTAAGGTTCATTTACACCCTTGGTTACAAGGTCATCAATTAAAGTACCAATATATGAGCTTGCTCTGTCAAGTATCAACGGGTCTTTGCCTTTTACCTTAAGAGCGGCGTTTATACCTGCAATAAGACCCTGTGCAGCAGCTTCTTCATAACCGGAGCTTCCGTTAAACTGACCTGCTCCATATAATCCCGGAAACTTTTTAAACTCTAATGTTGCGTTCATTTCTGTAGGATCAACGCAGTCATACTCAATTGCATAGGCGGGGCGCATAATAACAGCTTTTTCAAGTCCTTTTATTGTGTGATAAAATTTTAGCTGAACTTCTTCAGGTAATGATGAACTCATACCCTGTAAATACATTTCTTCTGTATTAAGTCCGCAAGGTTCAATAAAAAGCTGATGTCTTGGCTTATCCTTAAATCTTACAATTTTATCTTCAATGCTTGGACAGTAACGAGGACCTACCCCTTGAATTTCACCGCTGTACAATGGTGAACGGTGGATATTGTCCAATATAATATTTTTAGTTTTTTCGTTAGTCCAGCTAATATGACATACCACCTTGTTATTTCCAAGGTCATCTGTATCGTAGGAAAAAGGGATAGGAGGAACGTCACCCTCCTGAACTTCCAGGTCAGAAAAATCAATACTGCTTTTTAAAACTCTTGCAGGGGTTCCTGTTTTAAAACGTCTTAAAGGTAATCCTAAATTCTTAAGGCTCTGACCTAAAAAACTTGCGGGGAAATTTCCGTCAGGTCCGCCGTCATAGGAAACCTCACCAACAAAAATTTTTCCGCCTAAATATGTACCTGTCGCAATAATAACAGTTTTAATGTCATATTCAGCCTGCATACGAGTTGCAACAGTATAACCCTCTTTATTTTTTTCAATTAAAACAATCTCAGCTTGATGAAGTTCCAGGTTTTCCTGTAATTCAAGCTTGTGCTTCATAACATCAGAGTATTTTCTTCTGTCAATCTGAGCTCTCAATGAATGTACAGCCGGACCTTTTCCTTTATTTAACATTCTCATTTGTAAAAAACATTGATCGGCAGTCTTTCCCATTTCTCCCCCAAGAGCATCAATTTCTCTTACAAGATGTCCTTTTGCCGTACCGCCAATAGAAGGATTACAAGGGCAGTTGCCGACTGCGTCCATATTAATTGTAAAAATAACGGTTTTACAGCCAAGTCTGGCTGCGGCAAGTCCTGCCTCAATACCTGCATGACCTGCACCGATTACTGCAACATCAAATTTTCCAGCTTTATAACTCATAATACCCTCTTATTTTCCGACACAAAAATTATGGAATACATTATCTATGACAACCTCTGATACCCTTTCACCGGTAAGTTCCAAAAGGTTTTCAATTGCTTCCTCCAGAGAAACAGTAACCGCATCAAAGGTCATCCCAAGGTTAAGTGCTTCCATAGCCTCCTCCAAAGACTCTTTTGCTCTTACTACAGAATTTCTTTGACGTTCATTTGCGAGTATTCCCTGACTTGGATTAAAGTTATCGGTTCCTGCAAATTTTTCTATAATTTTTATAAGTTCATCGTATTTTTCTCCGTTTTTTGCAGAAATTTCAACAACATTGTTTATTTTGCTTTTTACATATTCAATATCAATTTGTTTCTCAAGGTCTATTTTATTAACAATACCGATAACCGGCATATCTTTAATTTTTTCAATAAGGTTAATATCGTCATCATCAAGCTTTTTGCTGCTGTCAAAAACTGCAAGAACAAGACCGCAATTAGTAAGCCTTTCCTTAGCAATATCCACACCGATTTTTTCAATCTTATCCCCTGTTTCGTGAATACCGGCTGTGTCGCTGAGTCTAAGTATAACATCACCAACCACAACAGTTTCTTCAATAATGTCTCTTGTAGTACCGGGAAATTCAGTAACAATACTTTTTTTATGACCGGAAAGTAAATTCATTAATGTGCTTTTGCCTGTGTTAGGCTTGCCGGCAATAACTGTGTCAATGCCTTCCTTGATTATTTGTCCTGTATCATAGGTGTTAAGGAGTTTATTAAAATCATTTAAACAATATTCAAAGACTTTTTCAAGCTCTTGTCTGGTTACCTCTTCAATATCTTCCTCGGGAAAGTCAGCCCATGCAGAAAGATGGGCGACAGTTGACACCAGTTGTTTTTTTATACTGCTTATTTTTTTCCACAAAGCACCGTTTTTTGCACAAAGAGCTGCTCTTGCTGCTGTTTTGCTTTTAGCAGAAATAATATCAATAACTGCTTCAGCCTCTGTTAAATTAAGCTTGCCGTTAAGAAAAGCTCTTTTTGTAAATTCCCCCGCCTGAGCAGGTTCGGCACCTGCATTAAAAACTGCTCTCAACACTTCTTTTGTAATAAACAATCCACCATGACAGGATAATTCAACAATATCTTCTCCGGTGTAGCTTTTAGGTTTGTGATAAACCATAGCTACAGCCTCGTCAATAACTTCACCGTCTTTAATAATATTTCCAAAAGCACCTTGATATCCTTTAAGCTCACAAAGATTTTTATTACTTACACCTTTAAAAACCTTATCAGCAATTGAAATAGCTTCATTCCCGCTTATTCTTATAACACTAATTCCGCCCTGTCCTTGTGCAGTTGATATTGCCGCAATAGTTGTGGATTTCATAATATCTCCTTATATTTAACTAACATAAAATAACAAAACAATATTAACAAAATAAAAGGCGGTATAAAACCGCCTTTCATAATTATTCTATTCTGCCATACAAACCTGAACCGTTGCTTTCGTCAAGCGGCTTACGGTCAGGGTTTGCATTAGAAACAGAATTATTTTTATTATATCTTCCCCTGTTATTTCTTGCCTTTGGATCGGGACCGATAACAACGTGGCGGTTAGCATTTTCGCCCTCGCTCCATGAAATAGCTCCCTTAACCTTCTGAACTGCAGTATGAATAATGCGTCTTTCATAAGGATTCATTGGCTCAAGAGAGGCTTTTTTACCTGTCTTAACGGCTTTGAAAGCAAGATTTCTCCCAAGAATTTCCAAAGTTTTTTCTCTTTTTTCTCTGTAGTTGCCGGTATTAATAGTAATTTTAAAATAACTGTTTTTAACATGATTAGCAACTAAACTTGTAAGATACTGCAAAGCATCTAAGGTTTCACCGCGTCTGCCTATAACAAAGCCAACGTCTTTGCCCTCAATATTAAATACTGCACTATCTTCACTTTTTTCAGATGTAATTTCAATATTTGTAAGTTTCATAGCCTTAAGAACATTCTTTATAAAGTCCTCTGCTACATCTGCTGTATTGTTAATTTCAACAGTAACCTTAACTTTAGCAGGATTGCCGCCAAAAAGGCCTAAAACTTTTTTTGTGGCTCTCTGAATAACCTCATGCTCAACTTCAACTGAGTCGTCTAAACCCAACTGAGCTTTGGCATCAGCAAGAGCTTCCATTACGGTTTCGCCGGAACCAATAGCTTCTTTTATCATAACTATACCTCTGTTTTTATAAATATTTTTATTTTTTTGTGTTTGAAATTTTTTCTGCCATATTCTCCTGCAATTCAAGGAGAGCAACATGCTGAGCTTCTCCTTTTGCAATTAACTGAGCGGGACCAAAAAGTTTTCCCATAATAATTGACTGAATTAAGCTGAATACTGAAGAGCAAATCCAGTAGAAACCAACAGCTGAAGGAACAGTATATGCAATCCAAGCGGAAAATAACGGCATTGCAATAAGCATAATCTTCATACAACCCTGCTGATTCTGAGCTGTTCCGTTTACTTTCATTAGAATAAGCTGAGCTGCAACGTTTGATACAAAGCTGAGAACAGGAATTAAAATATAAAGTGATAAAAAGCCTTTTGAGTTTGGAGATGTAAGCAAATCAAAGCCTAAAAAATTAAATCCCTTCATAAACATATTAATGTTAGCTACATCTGTGCTGTTTGTAAACAGTTGAGAAATAAGCTCGGGAGATTTATTTAGAGTTTCAATAAGAGAAATCTGCTGATACATTCCGTTTGCAGCAGTGCCTACTGAAAAGCCCGGTATAGTGTTAATATAAGACATCGCATTATTAACAGTCTGCTCACTGATATGCAATGTATTAGTAAGAGGATATGCAACGCTATAGAAAATACCAAGCATTATAAGCAAAGGAACAATGCTTGTAAGGCAGCCGCCGGTAGGGCTTACTCCCTCTTTTTGATACAGCTTTTGCATTTCTTCATTCATTTTTTGCTTGTTATTAGCATATTTTGTTTGAATTTCCTTTTGTTTTTTCTGTAAACGGGAAGTATTCGCCATGCTTTTCTGTTGTTTAACAGAGAAAGGAAAAATAATAATTTTTACAATTATTGTAAAAAAGATAATTGAAACTCCGAAGTTCTGAAATATGTAAAACAAACCCCAGAGCAAGTATCCTAAGATACTGCCAAAAAATCCGAAAATTTGCATCATTTTAAGAGTTACCTCTCTTTTTATCCATTTTTCTTTTTACTGGGACTGGATCATATCCGCCTTTTGAAAAAGGATTACATCTTAATATTCGCCAAATTGCCATTAAAAATCCCACAAAAGCTCCATGTATCTTTATAGCTTCAATTGCATAATTGGAGCAGGTTGGATAGTATTTACAATGAGCTTTAGTTTTTACAGAAATATACTTTTGATAAAAACGGATAAATTTTATAAAAATATTTTTCATTATCAATTATACCCTTTTTTTTGTAACATTCCTGCTTTGGCAAAATGACATTCCATAGCCCTTTTAATATCATAACTTTTAACATAAGGAGTTTTTCCCCTTGCAACAAAAACAATGTCGTAGCCTTTTTTTAGGGATGGATAAACTGAGAAAAACGCTGCTCTGATAATTCTTCTTGAACGAGAACGCTTTACAGCATTTCCGATTTTTTTACCGGTGGTTATTCCATATCGTAGGTTATCGGATCTGTTTTTAATAATATAAGTTACAATAACAGGGCTTACAAAACTTTTACCTTTCCTGTAAAGAAAATTAAATTCCCTGTTTTCTTTTAAAGTGATAATTTCACTCATTCAAACCACCTAATAAAATAAAGACCACTATGAAAAAGTGGTCTAATTTTAATATGACAACTTTTTTCTACCTTTAGCTCTTCTTCTTGCTAAAACCTTTCTGCCGTTAGCAGTTGACATTCTCTTCATAAAGCCGTGTTCTTTTTTTCTGTGTAATTTTTTAGGCTGATAAGTTCTTTTCATTAGGGTAACCTCCTTTCGGATACATAACCTTGCAATATAGCATTATAGTATAAAATTAAAAAATCGTCAATATTTTTTTAACATTTATTTAGAATTAATTTAATAAGGAAAAATTACCACAATATGTAGTATTTATCTAATTACCTTTACACAATTTTTACATAATAATAAAAGTTATTTTAATTTGCTTAATATTTTTTATCAGGAAATATTTACAATTATAATATATATACTTATATAATTAAAAAAATTATTTTATTTACAATTGCTTTTTATACAATAATTTGCTATAATGGTATTAGTTATATTATGGCATATTTTTGTTATTCTTAAAATACAAAGTATTTTAAGTGAATTTAAGAAAGAAAGGATATGAAAAAATGGAATCATTTAACGAAGCATGGGACGTAATCTGCGGTTATTGCAGAAAAAATATTACTGATGTCGCATATACTACATGGATAAGCAAAATTAAACCTTTAAATATAGATTTTGATAAAAGTCAAGCATATTTGCTTGTTCCAAATGATTTTCATAAACAAATTCTTGACCGTTGTTATAAAAATCTTATGAAAGAAGCCTTTGAAGCAGTATTCGATACAAATATTGAAATAATCTTCACAGTTAAGGAAGATGAAGAAAAAACAAAAAAGAAAGAAGAAACAGTTGATAAAGGATATGAATATACCTTTGAAAACTTTATAGTAGGAAATTCCAATAAATTTGCTCATGCTGCCAGTTTAGCTGTAGCACAAAATCCTTCAAATGCTTACAATCCTCTTTTTCTTTACGGAAATTCAGGGCTTGGTAAAACTCATCTTCTTTATGCCATAGGAAATGAAATTAAAAAAAATGATTTAAAAAAGAAAATATGTTACGTAAACGGAGAAGATTTTACCAATGAAATGGTAGAATCCATTCATATGAACAAAATGGATAAATTTAGAGAGAAATACCGCTTTGTAGACGTACTTTTACTTGATGATGTTCAGTTTATCGGAGGTAAAGAGGGTATACAGGAAGAATTTTTTCACACTTTCAATACTCTTTATGAATCCAAAAAACAGATAGTATTGGTATCAGACCGGCCGCCAAAAGAAATAAAATCTCTTACAGACAGACTTAGAAATCGTTTTGAAATGGGACTTATTGCTGATATTCAAATGCCTGACCTGGAAACAAGAATTGCAATAATTAAGCGCAAAGCAGATTTAATGAATATTGAAATTCCAAATGATGTGTGCGAATATATTGCAAGCAATCTTAAAAATAATATTCGTCAGCTTGAAGGAACAGTTAAAAAAATAAAAGCTAAAAGCAATATTGAAGGTGAAAAGCCCTCAATTAAATCTGTTCAAAATATTATAGCCGACATTATGAACAATGATACTCCGCCTGAAGTTACTGTTGAAAAAATAATTGAAGAAGTTTCAAGAACCTTTAATGTTTCTGAAGAAGAACTTAAAAGCTCCAACAACAGAAGTGCTTACATAAGCGGTCCAAGACAGATTGCTATTTATATTATAAATAAAATGACTAATCTTACCCAGGACAGAATCGGTAAAAATTTTGGAGGCAGAGACCACTCAACTATTAAATATGCAATTGATACAACTGCAAAAAAATTAAAAAAAGACTCAAAACTCCGTGGAGTTGTTGAAGATATTATAAAAAATTGCAGTAACTGACTTTTAACAATTTTTTTAACTTTTAACTTTTTATTTTCCACGTAATGTTAATAACTTCTTTTGAATTACAATTTTTTCCACTTTGTCCACATTTAGCCTAAGAAAAATTTTTACTTGTTTTTTGTATAAAAATAGAATTTTTTGAAGTTTTCAACATTTCCACAGTCCCTACTAATACTACTAAAAAATATATATTAATTATATTATTTAATAGCTGAAAAATAATATAACTTATTATAACTTATGAGATGATGCCCCCTCTTATAAAACAGAGGGTGTTATAATCTTTCGCTGAAACACTGATGAGCTAACGCTCCCATCTTAGTTGCAATCTGTCGCAAACTCTATTTCAAGCAGGTTTGACGGAACGTTTCTTCGATTCAAATTAAATTTATTTATAAAATATAATTCAAATAAAAGGAGATAGTTATGAAAATAAGCATTTTAAGAACTGAACTTTCAGAAGCAGTTTTAAATATTTCAAGAGCAGTTTCAAATAAAGCGTCAATTCCTGCACTTGAAGGAATTTTAATAAAGGCATATGGTGAAAAGATTTCAATTTCAGGCTATGACCTTGAAATAGGAATGACAACAACTATTGAAGCTAATATTAATCAGGAAGGGGAAATTGTTGTAAATGCAAAACTTTTCTCTGAAATTGTAAGAAAACTTCCAGAGGAAATTGTATGCATTGAAACAGATGATAGAATGATAACATATATTACAAGCGGCCAGGCTGACTACCAAATTGTTGGAATGTCTTCTGTTGAATATCCCGATCTGCCTTCCTTTGAGGAAACCGATTTTCTTGAAATTGAAGGAAAAATTCTTAAAGAAATGATAAGACAAACCGTATATGCAGTTTCAGATAATATTCAGAAACCAATTTATACAGGTTCACTTTTTGAAATTAAAAATAAAACATTTAAAATTATTGCCGTTGACGGTTTTAGAATGGCTGTTCGTAAGGAAGCAGTTGATTCTGACATTAATACAGATTTTATAGTACCCGGCAAAACTCAGCAGGAGGTACTTAAGCTTATTTCATCTGATGAAGAAAAAGTAAATATAATTGTAGGTATGCGTCATATTATGTTTAAAATTAATAACTATTCAGTTATATCAAGACTTATTGAGGGAACATTTCTTGATTATAATTCCACAATTCCAAATGATAAGAAAACAGAGGTTGTTGTTAATACAAGAAAGATTATAAATGCAGTTGATCGTATGTCACTTCTCAACGGAGATAAAATAAAAAGCCCTGTTAAGTGTGAATTTACTAATGATGAAATAATTTTTTCCTGTTCATCAGCAATAGGTAAAGCTAAGGATATTGTTAAGGCTCCTATTATTGGTGAAGAGGTAACTATAGGATTTAATAATCGTTTTTTACTTGATGCATTAAAAAATATTGAAAGCGATGAAGTTAAAATTATAATTAACGGAGGTTTATCTCCAATGATTATTACACCCGTAAAGGGAGATAGCTTTATTAATCTTGTAGTACCTATGAGGCTTTCAAATGTTTAATACAATAAAGATAGATACAGAATTTATAAAACTTCAGGATTTACTGAAAATCAGCGGACTTTGCGAAACCGGCGGACAAGCTAAAATTTATATTCAAAACGGTGATGTTATTGTTAATGGAGAAGTGTGTACAATGCGTGGAAAAAAAATGCGCAACGGAGATACTGCCGAAATAGGTGATAAAAAAATTAAAATTATTTCAACCGTAAGCGGGGAATAGGTTTTGAAGGTTTTAAATTTAAGTTTTGAAAATTACAGAAATCTTGAAAAAGACTTCATAATTCCTTCAAATAAAATTAATGTTATATATGGTAACAATGCTCAAGGAAAAACAAATTTACTGGAAGCGTTATGGCTTTTCTGCGGAGGTCATAGTTTTCGGGATGCAAAGGATAATGAATTTATAAATTTTAAAAAAAATTTTGCAAAACTTAATATAATTTTTTTTGCACAGGATAGAGAACAGACAGCCGAAATAATTTTTAAAGGCAATAAAAGAGAGGTAAGTATTAACGGTGTTAAAAAACCATCTACTTCTGCGCTTATTGAAAAATATATTGCTGTAATATTTTCACCTGAGGATTTAACTTTGGTAAAAAGAGGTCCTACGGGAAGAAGAAAATTTATTGACAGTGCAATATGTAGGGAAAAGCTGAAAAATGCTGTGTTAATTTCAAAATACAACAAGATTTTAAATCAGCGAAACGCACTGTTAAAGGATATAAATAAACACCCTGAATTAAAAGAAACTCTTGAAATATGGGACGATACCTTGTGTAATATAGGTTCACAGATTATTTATTACAGACTTGAATATATAAAGATGCTTACAGAATATGCAAAGGAATATCACAATGGAATTTCAGATAATAAAGAAAATCTTAGTATATCTTACATTTCCTCCTGTGGTGCAGAGTTCGGAAACAGTAAAGAAGAAATATATATAAAATTATTTAATGTACTTAAAAGATGTAGGGAAGAAGATTTCTATACAGGCTATACTAACGCAGGTCCTCACAGAGATGATTTTGACATTATAATAAATGATAAAAAAGCAAAGATTTTTGCATCACAAGGACAGCAAAGAAGTGCCGTTCTTTCCCTGAAGCTTGCAGAGGCTAAAGTTTTGAAAAAACTTACAGGGGAAAATCCTGTTGTGCTTTTAGACGATGTATTGTCAGAGCTTGATGCAAAAAGACAGAAATATTTGTTAAGCAAAATAAATGAATATCAGGTTTTTATAACATGCTGTGAAATTGAAAACAAAAAGAATTTTGACAAAGTAAAATATTTTTATGTTGAGGAAGGCAGAATTAAATAAATGTATCTTCATTTAGGAGAAAAAACTGTTATAAGGACAGAAAAAATAATTGGTATTTTTGATATGGATTTTACGACAGTTTCAAAAATCACAAGAAATTTTCTCTCCAGGGCTGAAAAAACAGGAAGAGTAATAAACGTATCCTATGAGCTTCCTAAATCTTTTATAGTCTGCATTGAAAATAATGACTATGTTGTATATATAAGTCAGATTTCAAGCCAAACCTTACTTAAGAGAATTAATATTAATAATATAAAATAAAAAGAGGTATGGAAATGAAAGCAAAATGTCCTTACTGTGGAAGAAGAATTTCGTATACAACCTTATTTCATATAAAAAAGCAAGGTATCTATGAATGTACAAGATGTAAAAAAAAGTCAAAGGTAAAAATAAGTTCTGTTCTTTTAGTTTCCTTTGTTGCGGTATTTTTATTTACAGTTTTATTTATAATAGCTTGGTGTACAATGCTTAATATGGGAAATAATTTTGCAGGAGTTATTTTAACTGCGTTAATTTTGACTATATATTATTTTTTTACACCTTTAATGGTTTCTGTGGTTCCTTTAAAGGAATATATGAAAAAAGATAAGAAAGAACAGAAAGAAGATATTATTTCTAAGGAAGATGAAGAACAATATGTATTTAATCGTGCAGCCTTTGATGAAATTAAAAGAAAAAAAAGTAAAGTTTCTTCATCGGCTTCTGTTGAAGATGACAGCAGTCAAAGTGAAGAAAAAAAAGTTGATGAATTAATAAAAAGCTTAGAAAATGAAAGTAATAAAAAATCAATGCTCTACCCGGAAAATCAGGCAGTAGTGCCCATTATAGAAAGTGTAAGCGAATCTCACGTTTCATCAACAAACCAGCCTTTATATAAGGTGAATCATCAAAAACCTACTTTAAAAGAACAATCATCAGAATATGTAGAGTCTAATGAGAATATAAAAATTGAAATATCTAAAAAAAGAAAGATGCCTGACGGCACAAAATATACTGCAAACAGAAAGCTGTAATTATTATGTTAAAACTGCCTGTTTGTCCATATTGTCATACTGTTTATGGATATAAAGATGTGTTATTAAATAAAAACAAAAAATTTTTCTGCTATCATTGTAAAAGAAAATTTATTCAAAAAAAATTTAAAGGATATTTATATTTAATTTTATTGGCAATATTTATAGGGATTATAATAAATCTTTTTATAATAAATTTAGTTGCAAATATTTTTAATGCTGTATTACTTATGTTTATTGTAAGTATAGCAATAATTGTAACAGGATTTTTAATTTCACCCTTTTTTGTAAAATATAAAAAGATAAAAGGAGAAGGTGAAAAATACATAGAAACCAATACAATACAAGTTGAAAAAAACAAGAAAATTAAAAAATCTGTTAAATATAAAATGCGAAAAGAAATGAATAATCAGAAGTAAAAGGGAGGTTATTAATTTGGAAAATGAAGAGATAAAAGTAACTAAGGTTGAGGGAGAATACGGTGCTGACGAAATACAGGTGCTTGAAGGACTTGAAGCAGTAAGAAAAAGACCGGGTATGTACATAGGATCTACGGGTCCCAGAGGACTCCATCACCTTGTATATGAAATTGTTGATAACTCTATTGATGAAGCTCTGGCAGGTTATTGTACAAAAATTGATGTTTCAATTGAGCAAGGAGATATTATCAGAGTAAAGGATAACGGTCGAGGTATTCCTGTAGGTGTAAATCAAAAAACAGGTTTGCCTGCTGTTACAGTTGTATTTACAGTACTCCACGCAGGCGGTAAATTCGGCGGCGGCGGATATAAAGTTTCCGGTGGTTTGCACGGTGTTGGTGCGTCAGTTGTAAATGCTCTATCAGAGTGGGTAGAAGTAAAAGTATGTGATGGTGAAGATATTTATTTTCAGCGTTACGAAAGAGGTAAAATTGTAAAAGACCTTAAAAAAATCGGCAAATCTACTGAAAAGGGTACAGAGGTAAGATTTAAAGCAGACCCTGAAATATTTAAGGAAACTCAGGTGTATGAATATGAGATTTTAGAAAAACGTCTAAGAGAACAGGCTTTTCTGAACGGAGGTATTCACATTGAGCTTCGTGACGAAAGACTTGAAGAGATTAAACAGAAAAACTTTTACTATGAGGGCGGTATCAGCAGCTTTGTTGAGTATATTAATAAGAAAAAGCATGTTGATCCTATCCACCCTGAGGTAATTTACTTTGCTTCAAAAAACAAAGAAGACACAATTTCCGTAGAAGTAGCAATGCAGTATAATGACAGCTACAACGAAATGATGTTGTCCTTTGCAAATAATATACATACGGTTGACGGCGGTACACACGAGGAGGGTTTTAAACGTTCATTAACAAGAGTAATGAATGACTATGCAAGAAAATTCGGTAAGCTGAAAGATAATGATAAAAATCTTTCCGGTGAAGATGTACGAGAAGGTCTTACTGCAATTATCAGCGTTAAACTGAAGGAAGCACAGTTTGAGGGGCAGACTAAAGCAAAGCTCGGCAACACAGAAGTAAGAACAATGGTTGATAAGCTGGTAACTGAAAAACTTACAATATACCTTGAAGAAAATCCACAGGTAGCAAAAGCTATATTTGAAAAAGCCCTTGCCTCGGCACGAGCAAGAGAAGCAGCCAGAAAAGCACGTGAAAGCGTAAGACGTAAATCAGCCCTTGAGTCAGCACAGCTTCCGGGCAAGCTGTCAGACTGTCAGTCAAAGGACAGCGGTGAAACAGAAATATTTATTGTAGAGGGTGACTCTGCAGGAGGTTCAGCAAAGGGTGGACGTGACAGAAGAATTCAGGCTATCCTGCCTTTATGGGGTAAAATGCTGAATGTAGAAAAAGCAAGACTTGACAGGATTTACGGTAACGATAAACTGACTCCTGTAATCACAGCATTAGGCACAGGAATCGGAGAAGAGTTTGATATAGAAAAGTTGAGATACGATAAAGTCATTATTATGGCAGATGCAGACGTTGACGGACAGCATATACGCACACTTTTACTTACATTTTTCTTTCGTTTTATGCGACCTCTTATTGAACAGGGTCATGTATATATAGCTCAGCCGCCGCTTTACAGAATTACAAAGGGCAAAGAGCACAGATATGCTTATTCTGACATCGAACGTGACAGAATTTTAGCGTCAATTGAGGGCAAAACCGATATTCAGCGATATAAGGGTCTTGGTGAAATGGATTCTGAACAGCTTTGGGAAACAACAATGAATCCTGAAACAAGACTTATGCTTAAGGTTGAAATGACAGACGCAGAAACAGCAGATGAAACCTTCAGCATATTAATGGGTGATAAGGTTGAACCACGACGTGAATTTATTGAAACTAATGCAAAATTTGTACAAAATCTTGATGTATAAAAAAGGTGTAAGCTATGCATTCAAAATCATATTTAACAGTTCGCTATGCGGAAACTGATCAAATGGGAATAGTTCACCACTCAAACTATCCGGTATGGTACGAGATTGGCAGAACGGATTATATTCAACTTTACGGATATCATTACAAAGATATGGAAAAAACAGGCACAATGATGCCTCTTATTAACCTGAACTGTCACTTTGGCTATCCTGCTAGGTATGAGGATAAGCTCCTTGTAAGAACATGGGTAATAGAATTAAAGCCTGCTCATATTCTTTTCAGTTACAAAATATGTAAATTAAATGATGACGGCACAGAAACTGAGATTGGCTACGGAACAACTGAGCATGGATTTGTCGACAGCAAAACATTTAGACCCTGCTCATTAAAAAAGCGAATGCCGGAATTGTATAAACAGATTAAAGAAACGTTATAAGAGGGATGGAAAAATTTGAGGTGAAACATATGGAAAACGAGATTATAGAAAAAAGCGGAAAAATTATAGACGTTGATATAGAAAAGGAAATGAAACAATCATTTCTCGATTACTCTATGTCTGTAATTGTAAGCCGTGCTTTGCCTGACGTAAGGGACGGTCTTAAGCCTGTTCACAGAAGAATTTTATATACAATGTATGAAAAAGGTCTTGAGCCAAATAAGCCATATCATAAATGTGCAGACACTGTTGGTTCCGTGCTTGGTTCTTACCACCCACATGGTGATGCGTCAGTTTATGATGCACTTGTAAGACTTGCACAGGATTTTTCAATGCGTTATATGTTAGTTGACGGTCACGGTAATTTTGGATCAGTTGACGGTGACCCACCGGCAGCTTACAGATATACAGAAGCACGAATGAGCAAAATTTCTACAGAAATGCTTACAGATATTGATAAAAAGACTGTTGATTTTATTCCTAACTTTGATGACAGACTTGAAGAGCCAACCGTACTTCCAAGCAGATTTCCGAATCTTCTTGTAAACGGTAGTAACGGTATTGCCGTAGGTATGGCAACGAATATACCTCCTCACAACTTAGGCGAGGTAATTGACGCAATGAATCTGCTTATTGATAACCCTGACGCAGAGATTGCAGATTTAATGGAATGTCTGCCCGGTCCTGATTTTCCAACAGGCGGTATGATTATGGGAAGAAGCGGTATTCGCGCAGCTTACAACACAGGACGCGGAAAAATCATAGTACGTGCTAAAACTGAAATTGTTGAAGCTAAAAACGGCAGATATAAAATAATTGTTACAGAGCTTCCATACGGTGTAAACAAAGCAAGATTAATCGAACATATTGCAGACTTAGTTAAGGACAAGAGAATAGAGGGCATTACCAATATTGAGGATCATTCCGACAGAAACGGTATGCACGTAGAAATCGACATTCGCAGAGATGCATCTCCTCAGATTGTACTTAACCAGTTGTTCTCATATACACAGTTGCAGACTACCTTTGGTGCAATTATGCTTGCCATTGTAAACGGTGAGCCGAAAATTCTTACACTTAAGGAATGTTTACAGTACTATATCGACTTCCAGGTTGATGTTATTAAGCGCAGAACGGTTTTTGACCTTAAAAAAGCACAGGAACGCTGCCACATTTTAGAGGGCTTAAAAATCGCCATTGATAACATTGACGAGGTTATTAAGATTATCCGCAACAGTAAGGATACTGCTACTGCTAAAGCAAACTTAATTGAGAGATTTTCTCTTGACGAGGTACAGGCTCAGGCTATAGTACAAATGCGTCTTGGACAGTTGACAAATATGGAGCGTTCAAAAACCGAAGACGAAATTGCTGCATTATTGCTTAAAATCAACGACTTTACAGAACTTCTTGCAGACCACATCAGGCAACTGCAGGTTGTTAAAGAAGAAGCAACCGCTATCCGCAATAAATATGCAGATCCCAGACGTACAGAAATATGTCACATTAACGGTGAGGTTGATATTGAGGATCTTATTCCACAGGAAGAATGTGTTGTTACATTTACAAGATTTGGATATATTAAGAGAATTGAACAATCTGAATATTCACTTCAGCACAGAGGGGGACGCGGAGTTAAAGGTTTATCAACACGTGAAGAAGATATTGCAACAGAAATGTTCGTTTGCAATTCTCACAGCTATGTATTATTCTTTACTGATAAAGGCAAGGTTTACAGGCTGAAATGCTACCTTATTCCTGAGGGCAACCGTACAAGCAAAGGAATGAATATTGCAAATGTTCTGCCAATTGCACCTGATGAAAAAGTAACCTCTATGATTCCCGTTAAGGAATTTGAGGAGAATAAATACCTTGTTATGGTTACAAAGTACGGAATTATAAAACGCATAAAGCTTAATTCCTACAACACAGCCCGAAAGGGCGGTCTTATTGCACTTGATCTTAATGAGGGTGATCAGCTTGCATGGGTTAAGATGACAAACGGTAATGACCAGGTGCTTATCGCAACCAAAAAAGGTATGGCTATCCGCTTTAAAGAAAATGATGTAAGAGCAATGGGTCGTCAGGCTAAGGGTGTTAAGGCTCTTAAGCTAAAGAAAGGTGACAGCGTTGTAGGAATGTGTGTACTTGAAGACGACGCATATATCCTTACAGTTTCGGAAACAGGTTTCGGCCGAGTAAGCTCACCGGAAAATTACCGAGTTCAAAGCAGAGGCGGTAAGGGTCTTACTAATTATCACGTTGAAAAATACGGTGATGTTGCAGGTATCAGTATTATTAAACAGAATGATGATATTATTCTTATAAGTGCTGAGGGTGTAATCATCCGTATTCAGGCTTCTGACATAAGGGTTTGCGCAAGACCAAGCAAGGGTGTGACCCTTATGAAAATTAAGGACGAAAATAAAATAGTTTCTTTTGCACGTTTACCTCACGAAGAAGGTGAAACAGAAAAGCCGGAAGTAAATGAAGAAAACCCTGAGGAGAGTGCTGAGGAAGAAAAAGAAAATGCAGAATAATATGAAGGTTATTCTTGCGTCTGCGTCTCCAAGAAGAAAAGACCTTCTCCGATTAATATTTAACGATTTTACTGTTGCTCCTGCTGATATTGATGAAAACATAGCTATGTCAGATAATAATGTTGAAAAAATTCCGGAAAAACTTGCCTGTTTAAAAGCAAGATATATTGAACAAAAGAATCCGGGATGCTTGGTAATAGGCTGTGATACCGGTGTAATTGTTGATGATGTTATTCTGGGCAAGCCAAAGGATAAGAAAGACTGCAAAAGAATGATAAAACTCTTAAAAGGCAGAAAGCACAAGGTTATTACAGGCTGCTGTCTCAGATTAAATGAAAAAGAGTATGGCTTTTCCGACACAACCTTAGTAGAGTTTTATGATATTACAGATGAAGATTTGGAGAAATACCTTTCAACAAAGGAGAAAAGAAGTTCTGTAAAATACCAATGGCAGGACAAAGCCGGCGGTTACGGAATACAGGGAGCAGCAGGACTTTTTGTAAAAGGAATAGAGGGTGACTACAACAATGTTGTAGGAATGCCTGTAGCTTTATTAAACAGAGAAATTAAAAGGTTTCTTAAGGAATAATATGAAAAAGCTTATTTTTCTTACTTTAATTGCACTTATTATATTTTTATTATGCTCCTGCAGTCAGAGCAAATCCGCTGTTACCGGCGCTACAGAAGATGAGGCTAACTATCCCCAACCCTATGAATATAACTTTACGGAAAGCGATAATTCAACAGAAATGAGATATGATATGACCCTGTGGGATTACACAACAGCTTTCAACCTGATGTACAGCGACTTAGGCGGGGGAGATACTATGAAAATTTCCTTTTCCGACTGGGTGCTTATGGAAGAAAACCAAGAGGATAATAAGGATGTTAAATGTGATTATTATTACTTTAACAACGGAAAAATCGTACTAACTGCAACAGTTGAAAAAAAGTCTGAACAGGTAATGAATCTTGGCTGCGGAACAACTGTTGAAAGATTTACAAAAAGCCCCTCCTCCCAGCAGGAAACTCTGACTATTTGCGGAATTATGGCGGCTGTTTCAGGTGGATACGAAAGTGATGCAGTAACATTTTTTGATAATCTTTTTGTAGATACCGTAAACAGTCAGGATAATTGCTTTTGGTATAATGACAGCATTTATCTTTTAAGCACAGAGAAAGGTAAGAACAATAAGGAAAGTACTATGCTTTTCCGTACAATGCCTGCCTCTGAAAAAATCCGTGATAAGTGGAATATACAGGACTATGTAAGCTATTGGCACGGATAAAAGAAAATAATAAAGTGAAACATCCCCTTATAGGCTATATTAATAAACCAATATTCAAGAAAATTAAAAATTTTTAATTGAACGTTAATAAAGTCATTAAACAAGGAAAGTTAGGAGGGTAATTATGAATAAACATACTGTTTTTGTAGCAGGAAAAAAATTTGTACTTTTAAGCGAGGATAGTACAGACTATGTTACAGAGCTTGCAAAGGAAGTAAACGGAAATATAAAGAGAATTTCCGAAGAAAACCCAACTATGGAAAGCCGTAGCTGTGCAATATTGTGCGCCCTTGACTATGCAGATGACAAGAAAAAAGAAGTTGAAAGAAGTAAACATCTATCAGACAACGGAAAGACTGTAATGCTGCAATCAGATAAGCATGCAAAACAAATCAAAGAATTAAAGGAAAAGCTGGCAAAAAGGGAAAAAGAAGAAGAAAAATTAGCAGCAGAAAACTCTGAACAAAAAGCTAAGATTGAAAAACTTTTAAAAGATAATAAAAAATATGAAGAAACAAACATTAAGCTGACAGAGGAAAACGGCAAACTTGTATCAGAAAATAAGAAGCTTACAAAAATAATATCAAAAGCTGATAAAGCTGAAAAATCAACCGATACTCAAAAAGAAGAAATTACAGAAAAATCTCAAAATACACATAAAGCACCGCCCGTAAAAAAAGAAAAACGTCACAGTCACCCACACGTAAATCCATATAAACAACAGGCTATGAAAAAAACAAACGCACCGGAACACCCGGAAGTTGAAGTTAAGACTGAGGCTGCTGTTAAAGAAAATAATACAGATGAAAACATTAACAATGGTTATAAACCAATAAGACAGATTTCACTTTTTGATAATGAGTAAAATAGAAATATTAGCACCATGCCGAGGAATGGACGCTGTTGTTTCAGCAGTAAGAAGCGGAGCAAACGCAATATATATAGGAGCAAAAAAATTTTCCGCCAGAGCAAGTGCTGAGAATTTTGATGATACTCAGCTTATACAGGCTGTCGAATATTGTCATATAAGAGGAGTACTTGTATACCTTACGCTCAATACTATAGTTTTTGATGAGGAGATTGAAAAAGCTGGGGAAATAATCATCTCAGCTGCAAAAGCGGGGATTGACGCACTGATTGTGCAGAATATGGGACTTGCAACTCTTGCTAAAAAGCTGGTTCCGCAGCTTCCTCTGCACGGCTCTACTCAAATGAGCGTTCACTCTCTCTGCGGAGCCAAACTGCTTTATGAAATGGGATTTAAGAGAGTTGTGCTGTCACGAGAGCTAAGCCGAAGTGAAATTAAGGAAATTGCAGACAACTGCCCTATAGAGACTGAAGTCTTTGTTCACGGTGCGTTGTGTATGAGCGTATCAGGACAATGCTATTTAAGTGCTGTTTTAGGTTCACGTAGCGGAAACCGAGGTCGTTGTGCACAGCCCTGCAGGCTTCCTTTTTCTATAGATAATAAAGAGGGCTACGGATTAAGCCTAAAGGACAACAGCCTTGTTGACTACATTCAGGACCTAGAAAAGCTGGGAGTAACCTCAGCAAAAATAGAAGGCAGAATGAAAAGACCTGAGTATGTTGCAGTTGCAACACAAGCTTGTGTTCAGCAGCGTGACCAAGGCTTTGTAAGTAAAGAAACTAAAGAACAACTGGAAAAAGTTTTTTCACGTACAGGTTTTACCTCAGGCTATTACAAATCAAAACGTGGCTATGAAATGTTCGGCTACCGCAAAAAAAGTGACGTTGTATCAGCAACAGAAAGTCTTTTTTCCTCTATTCGTACTACGTATAAAGAAGAAAGAAAATCAGTTGAAATAAAAGGAGTTTTAATTGGGGAAATTGGGAAACATCCTTATTTTCAAGTTACTGACGGAGTGAATTTAACAGTTGCCAAAAGTGACGTTTTATGCGAAAAAGCATTGAAAAAACCCCTTGAAATTAATCGTTGTCGGAATCAGCTTATGAAAACAGGGGGAACGCCTTACTTCTTCTCAGACATTGAAATAAACCTTGAAACAGGCATAAATATGCCCTGTTCTGAAATTAACAAGCTAAGAAGGGTCGCCCTTGACAAGCTTTCCCGGCTTAGAAAAAAACCCCGAAAATATATAATAAATGACTATAAATTTGAGAAAACCCGACACCATAAGGCAAAAAAACAGAAAAAATATTGCAGATTAACTACCGTAAAAATCGGTGCAGGCTTTAAAAAAGCAGACCTGATTTTTGTCCCGTTGTTCAGCAAAGCAGAGGAAATTAAAAATCTGATTGGTAAAGGATTTAATATTGGTGTGGAAATTCCTCGTGCATTATTTTCAAGAGAAAAAAGAGTTATTGAAAAGCTGGAGGAAGTAAAAGCTATTGGTGTTAAAGATGTGCTGTGTAACAGCCTTGCGGCAGTATATATTACCAAAAAAGCACATATGAACATTCACGGAGGTTTTGGGCTGAACTTTGTAAATACTCTTGATTTACTGTGGGCTGAAAGCTACGGCTTTACTGATACAGAGCTTAGCTTTGAAATGACATTTAAACAGATTGAGAATCTGGGAGGAAATCTGCCTAGAGGGATAATTACCTATGGCTATCTGCCCCTTATGCTTACAAGAAACTGTCCTAACAAAAGCAAAAATTATGATTGTAAAAAATGTAAAGGCCGGGGAAAAATGAAGGATAGACTAGGTAAAACCTTCAAATTTTACTGTGACAGTTATGGGACAGAGATTGTAAATACTGCTATTTTGGACGTAAAAGACAGGGCTGAGTTTTTGAAAAATATTGACTTTCAACTTTTCCGTTTTTCAGTGGAAAACTCTGTGGAAAACGTGGAAAAAATCGAAGATTTTCTTAGTTATAATCTAAAATCAAGTGCTAAAACCAATGGATTGTATCTTCGTGGAATATTTTGATGTATTTTTCCTTTTAGAAAAATAGTATTTTCCGAAAAGGAAAATACCATAATTAACCTAACGAAGATTAAAATTCTTTATAAAAATGCTTAAAAGGAATAAAAATTAAGTTTTGCAAGTTTAGCTAAATTTTTGCAAGATTTACACAATTTTTATTCAGAACATTTAACAAAGCAGGAAAGAAAACTATGGAAATAAAAATCAAAAAATTAAAGAAAAATGCAAAGTTGCCAACAAGGGCTACAAACGGCTCAGCAGGTTTGGATTTGTATGCTTGCATAGAGGAAACCGTTACAATAAATCCAAATGAGCTTAAAATAATACCTACAGGGATTGCTGTTGCTTTACCTAATAAAGAAGTTGCATCTTTTTTATATGCTCGCTCAGGATTAGGTGTGAAGCACGGAATCTGTCTTTCAAACGGAGTGGGAGTAATTGACTCTGACTACAGGGGAGAGATATGTGTAGGGCTTTGTAATGTTTCAGACAAAAGCTACACAATTGAACCCTTTGAACGTGTGGCTCAAATGGTAATTGCTCCTGTGATTATTCCGGAAATTTATGAAACAGAGAGCCTTGATTCAACTGACAGAGACCGGGGTGGCTTTGGATCTACAGGAAAAGTTTAACATTTCCTAAAAAACAAGGCAAATTGTGACAAATAATTATTGATTTACTTTAACAAGTACGATATAATCATTTAAAGTACAAATAATAAAAAGTATATGGGTATATGAAAAATAGGAAAATGAAAGGAGAAATTTTATGTTTTCTTTTTCTAAGGACATTGGTATTGATTTAGGTACAGCCAATACTTTGGTGTGTATTAAGGGTAAGGGTATCGTTATGAGAGAGCCTTCTGTTGTTGCTGTGGATATTCGCAACGATGAGGTTCTTGCTGTAGGTTCACAGGCAAGAGATATGATAGGACGCACCCCTGACTCAATTGTTGCAGTCCGTCCCCTGAAGGACGGAGTTATTGCAGACTTTGACATTACAGCAACTATGCTTAAGCACTTTATTAAAAAGGTTGCAAAGCCGGGGATATTCAGTAAACCAAGAATTATTATCTGTATGCCTACAGGTGTTACAGAGGTTGAAAGACGTGCAGTTGAAAAAGCTGCTGTTCAGGCAAGCGGCAGCAAAAATATTCTACTTATTGAAGAGCCAATGGCAGCAGCTATAGGCGCCGGACTTCCTGTTGACGAGCCAACAGGTTCAATGGTTGTAGATATTGGCGGCGGAACTGCTGAGGTTGCTGTAATTTCTCTCGGCGATATTGTAACAGCATGCTCGGTAAGAGTTGCCGGCGATAAATTTGACGAGGCAATTGAAACTTATATTAAGAAAACCTACAATCTTCTTATCGGTGAAAGAACTGCTGAAGAAATTAAAATTAAAATCGGCTCAGCTTTTCCTTACGAGGACGAAAAGGATATGCTTGTTAAAGGAAGAAGCCTCGTAAACGGCTTGCCAAAGGATATTACAATTACTGCCGAAGAAATCAGGGATGCTCTGGCAGACCCACTTATAATAACTGTTGAAGCAATTAAGAACACACTTGAAAAAACTCCGCCTGAGCTTTCAGCAGATATTATTGACCATGGGATTATGCTTACAGGGGGCGGCGCACTTCTCAGAGGTCTGGACAGACTTATTATGCAGCAGACAGGAATGCCTGTTCACGTTGCAGAAAGACCTCTTGACTGTGTAGTTGACGGCGCAGAAAAAAGACTTGAAGGCGGCAAAGCTGAATATAAGCATAACAGAGAGTAAAAGCGACATCCTGTAATAGCAGGATATTGCCATAAAAAGAATTTGCGGGGAATGGTTATGCCATTCCCTGAAATTTTCACACAAAAACCGTAATGCGAGGCTTTTATGAAAGATTTTTTTTCAAACAAAAGTATAAAAATACTGGCAATCACATTTGTGGTTGCAGTTATATTTTCCATATTGGGAGCAACCGGACATCCTCTAATTAATTCAGCAGTGGGATTTATTACTAACGGTCTTTCTCAGGTTACATCAGCTGCTACAGAAGTAACTAAGCAGAAAAGCTACGATGAGCTGCTGGAGGAAAACAAAGAGCTAAAAAGTGAAAATGCCGATCTAAGAACACAGCTTGTTGATTACTATGATTTAAAAGATGAAAATGCAAGACTTTGGAAATATTACAAAATCAAAAAGAAAAACACGGATTACGAACTTGTACCGGCGTCTGTAATTCGCAGAGACAGCGGCAGCGACTTTTATTCTTTTACAGTCGACGTAGGAAAGTCCCTGGGAGTTAAAGAACAGGATCCTGTTGTTACGGAAAACGGGCTTGTGGGTTTCGTCAGCTATGTAAATGATGTAAACTGCAAGGTTACTACAATTCTATCCCCTGAAACTAAGGCAGGAGCTTTGGATAAAAAAACAAAGGACAGCGGAATTATCAGCGGTTCCGGAAGCCTCAGCGATAAAAATTTAACGACTCTTACAAAGATTAATACCACATCTACAATAAAAAAGGGAAATATTATTGTAACCTCCGGCATAGGGGGAGTTTACCCCGAAAATATTATTGTGGGCAAGGTTCAGTCTGTGAAATTCGATAAAAACGAGGCTACAAAATATGCAGTTGTAAAACCCTATGAGGATATCAGAACTCTTACAGATGTTGTAATTATTACTGATTTTAAAAATCAGGGAGAAATAGTTAGCACGCAATAAAGTTATCATTAATTGATAACCACTAATCAATATAACTTATGCGATGGTGCGGCGTGTGTCATTCATTATTTCAGCAGGAGTTATAATTTCCCGAGGAAACACTTAGGAGCTAACGCTCCCATCGCAGTTGCAATCTGTCGCAAGGCTCCGTTTCAAGCAAGATTGCCGGAGCGTTGCTCCGATTTAAATCAGGAGGAAAGACTTTGGATAAAAGATACACAATATTTCGGTATATAGCCTATAGTCTTGAAATTTTAATAATTTATGTTTTGCAGGGTACTCCTTTTTTAATTCCTGAAATTTTTGGCGGACGACCTTTACTGCTTATTCCTGTTGCGCTTACCATAGCTTTTTTTGAAAAAGAGGTTACGGCAATGTCCTTTGGCTTAGCTTGTGGAGTGATGCTGGATATTGGTATGGGAGGAAACCTTGGTTTTTATACCATTACTATGTCCTTGACTGGATTTATAATCGGTAATATTTTCAGAGATTATATGGTTGTTAATTTTATGAATACTATGGCGTTTTGCGGAGCCTTTTGTACAGGGATTATATGTCTTTATTTTCTGCTTTTCTACATATTTGCTGGCAGAAATGAGGTGGGCTACTACTTTGTAAATCACTATTTGTCACGAATTGTATATACTATTGCGGTTTCTCCTGTGTTTTATTTTCTCAACAAAAGCTTTTATAAAGGCTTAAGAGACATATGAGTTTCTATGAAAACGGATAAGCGATAATAAAGGTTGTTTTGTAAAAAATTTTGTTTACGACCGGAATTATATTCCTATATAACAGCCTCACCTGAAAGGGCGAGAGGGACCACGTTAGCGGAGGAGTGGTTTGTACTAAACCCTTCTCACCTTTGAACTTGTCAAAAACAATTACAACCTATTGTATATCAATAATTATCCATTATTCATTTTTAATTATCAATTAAGAAGGGGTGGTATTATGCAGCTTAACGAAGACAAAGAAAAAAGGATAAAAGAAAAAAAACACATACAAAAGCGTGTTACTATATGTTTAATACTCACCCTGATAGTTTTCTGTGGCTTTTTGGTAAAGTTGTTTATGTGGCAGATTGTTGAGGGTGAGGAATATAAGGATATCGCACGCCGTTCCACAGCTTACACGGTAAAGGCTGACGCAACACGAGGAGAAATTTTGGACTGTAACGGGGAAGGCTTGGCGGTTAATAAAACAGGTTATGAGATTGTTATAGACAAGCTGTATGTTGATACCGAAACGCTTGACCAAACTGTACTAAAGCTTGTTTCACTTATGAACAAAGGTCATGAGGATTGGATTGACAAGCTTCCTATAAAAGTTGCTGATGGAAAGTTTGAATTTATAAACAGCAGCAAAAGTGAAATTAAGACTATGAAATCAGAGGAATTTCTTAATCTTACAAACAAGGCTACTGCTGAGGAATGTGTAGACTTACTTGCAGAGCGCTATTCGATTAAGGATGCAAAAAACAAAGAACAGCTTAGAAGTCTTGTGTCTGTTCATTACAATATGGAAAAAAATTATTTTTCCAACTCCACTCCCTATATTTTTGCTAAAAACATAAGCGACAATATGGTTGCAATTATCAGCGAAAATATGCAGGGTATAAGAGGTGTGGAGATTCAGACCTACCTTACAAGATACAACCCTGAAGGAAATCTGGCTCCTCATATTTTAGGTGCATTAGGTATGATAAATCAAAAGGAATATGAGGAAAAGGCTAAGGAGAACAAAGAGTACGGATATAATGACAGCATAGGAAAGTTTGGTTTAGAGCTTGCATATGAGGATATGCTGAAAGGCATCGGCGGTGAGAAAATTGTTCAGAAGGATTCTCAAGGAAACATTACAAATGAAGTACAGACAGTAAATGCAAAGCCGGGAAAAACCTTGTACCTAACAATTGATAAGAATTTGCAAAAGGTTGCAAATAAAGCTCTTGAAACACAGGTTAAGGCTGCAAAGGCTAACGGCGAAAGAGAATCTTTGTATAAAGGACAGTATCAGGGGGAGGACTGTGAAACCGGCGCAGTAGTTATGCTTAATGTTAAGGATTTTTCTGTGCTTGCCGCTGCAAGCTATCCAACCTATGACTTAAACAAATATTCAAAGTACGGACAGTATTATGTGTCACTTGCTAAGGATAAAAAAGCTCCAATGTATAACCGAGCTTTTATCGGTTCCTTCGCTCCGGGATCGGTTTTCAAGCCCTGTGTAGCTTGCGGTGCATTACAAGAGGGTATAATTACGCCCTCAACCTATATCAGCTGTTCAAAATATTACAACTATTATCCTACAAACCCTGTCGCTTGTATGGGTATTCACGGCTCAATCAGTTTAAAAACAGCTCTTACAAAGAGCTGTAACTACTATTTTGCAGAAACAGGCAGACTTCTTGGTATAAATACTATGTATCTTTACGCAGAGCGTTTTGGACTTGGGGAAAAAACAGGTCTTGAGGTTTCGGAAAGCAAGGGATTTCTTGCAGGCAGAGACAGTACAGCATGGACAGACGGCAACACTGTTCAGGCGGCAATCGGTCAGTCTGACAATGCCTTTACTCCTGTTCAGCTTGCAACATATGTTGCTACTATTGCAAATAACGGAACAAGGTACAGAACTCACCTTATTAAAGAAATCAGAAACTACGAGAGAACAAAGGTAATGGAGAAAAACTCTGTTAAAAAGCCTGAAATTATGGATAATGCAGGAGTTTCTCAAAAAAATCTGAAAACAGTACAGAACGCTATGAGAAATGTTGTAAGCGACCCAAGCGGCACAGCGTATTCAGTTTTCGGCAATTATAAGGTTCCCGTTGCAGCAAAAACAGGTACCGCAGAAAATGCAGGCTCTGACCATACTGTTTTTATATGCTATGCTCCTTTTGATAAACCCCAGGTTGCTATTGCAGTTGTGCTGGAGCACGGTGCGTATGGTCGATATAGTATGAGCGTTGCAAAAGCTTTGTTGGATGAATACTTTAAGTAATTAATAATGGAAAAATTCGGTCGAAAGAATGTATAGTCAGTACAAGGGTAAGTCTTTACGGTATAATGAAAGCCAAAGAGAAGAGAAATTACTTAAATCAGAATCAAGATCTATTTTCCTATATTATTTATGCGAAGATGTCCCCCGATTGTAAACGGCGTGTGTCATTCACTGTTTCAGCGGAAGTTATAATCTCCCACTGAAACACTGAGGAGCTAACGCTCCCCGTTGCAGATGAAATCTGTCGCAAGCTCCATTTCAAGCAGACTTGCAGGAGAGTCGCTCCGATTTAAAAATTTGATTTTTTTACTCTTTATGTTATAATACTTTATTAGCTATTTATTATTTTTAATATTTTCAGGAGGAAATGTTTATGTGCAAAAACTGCGAAAAGAAACCATATTACATTACAACACCTATTTACTATCCTTCAGGCAACCCTCATATCGGTCATTGCTACACTACTGTTGCCTGTGACTCTATTGCTCGTTACAGACGAATGCAGGGATATGATGTAATGTTTTTAACCGGTACAGACGAGCATGGTTTAAAAATTGAGCAGAAAGCCGCTGAACTGGGTATCACTCCTAAAGAATATGTTGACGGCATTGTAAAGAATTTCAAAGATCTTTGGAAGTTTATGAACATTAGCTATGACCAATACATTCGTACGACTGACGACTATCACATTGAAACCGTACAAAAAATATTTAAGATTCTTTATGACAAAGGATATATTTACAAAGGTGAATACAAAGGCAAATACTGCACTCCTTGCGAAAGCTTCTGGACAGAAAGCCAACTGGTTAAAGGCAAATGCCCTGAATGCGGCAGAGAGGTTATTGAAACTAAGGAGGAAGCATATTTCTTTAAAATGGCTCCATTTGCCGAAAGAATTGAAAAGCTTCTTACGGAAACAGATTATCTGCAACCAAAGACAAGAGCTGTTGAGCTTGTAAACAACTTTATCAAACCGGGACTAGAGGACCTTTGTGTATCAAGAACATCTTTCACTTGGGGTATTCCGGTAACTTTTGATGAAAAGCACGTAGTTTATGTATGGATTGACGCACTTTCAAATTATATCTCTGCACTTGGCTATGAGAACAGTGCATTTGATAAATTTAACAAATACTGGCCTGCTGACGTTCATATGGTTGCAAAAGATATTATGAGATTTCACGCAATTATTTGGCCGGCAATGCTTATGGCACTTAACTTACCTCTTCCAAAGCATCTTGCAGTCCACGGTTGGATTACATTTGACGGTGTTAAAATGTCTAAATCCCTTGGAAATGTTGTTGACCCTATTGTTCTTGGAAAGCGTTACGGAGCTGACGCTATCCGTTATCACATTATGCGTGAAATGGCACTTGGCGCAGACAGCTCTTTCTCAAATGAAATTATGATTAACCGCATTAACTCTGACCTTGCAAACGGATTCGGCAACCTTGTTTCACGTACTGTGGCAATGGTTGAGAAATACTTTGGCGGTACACTTCCTGCAGAACGTGAGGAAGGAGATTTTGATGAAGATTTAATCAGCACCGCTACTTCTCTTAAAGAAAAAATTGATGACTACATTGACAAAACTCAACTGAACCTTGCGTTAGCTGAAATTTTTAAAGTAGTATCACGCGCAAACAAATACATTGACGAAACAACTCCTTGGATTTTGGCAAAGGATGAAAGCAAGAAAACAAGGCTTGCAACCGTTCTATACAACCTGCTTGACACAATCCGCATTGTAGCAACACTTCTTTCGGCATTTATGCCAACAACAATGCCAAAGGCGATTGAGCAAATTGGGGGTTGTGAGAAATATGCAAGCTATGAAAATGCAGATAAATTCAATATACTTCCTGCCGATGTTACAGTAAAAAAGGGTCAGCTTCTTTTTCCAAGAATTGATGTAGAAAAAGAAATTGAAGAGCTTAATCAGATTTTCAAAAACAACAACGGTGCAGACGAAGAGGTTAATAAGCTAAGAGAAGAAATGGAAGGAATTGCACAGATTGGCATTGACGACTTTTGTAAGATGGACTTAAGGGTGGCAGAAATCAAAACCTGTGAACCAATCAAAAAGGCTAAAAAGCTTTTGAAACTTACACTTTTTGACGGAGTTCAGGAGCGTACTGTTGCAAGCGGTCTGGCGCTTTACTATAAGCCTGAGGAGCTTATAGGCAGAAATGTAGTACTTGTGGCAAACCTAAAATCTGCAAAACTTTGCGGAGTTGAAAGTCAGGGAATGATTTTAGCTGCTACTGACAAAGATGAGGTTAAGGTGGTTTTTGTAGATAATATGACACCGGGAAGTAAAATCTCTTAATAATTGCATTATGAAAACAGCCTTCAAAAGCAAAGAAGGCTGTTTTTTCAAATTTTCCTTATTTTGTGCATTGTAAAAACAAGGATACAGTGATATAATAAAGGCCAAAGTATATTTCTGAATTAGAATAAAAAAAACAAAATTTTGTTTTATAATTAAATGAATATGTTTAAATATGGAGGTTCCCATATGAGATTGGGTATGGATATCGGTTCAACCACTATTAAGTGTGCGGTGCTTGATGACGATAACAACTTAATATATAGTACATATCAGCGTCACTACTCACAAATTACAGATAAAATCAGCGAGATACTTTCTGTTGTAAGACAAGAGGTTCCCGGAGTGGAAAAGGCTCTTTGTGCTTTAAGCGGAAGTGCCGGTATGGGTGTAGCAGACAGTTGCGGCATATCCTTTATACAGGAGGTTTACGCTACAAGAGTTGCTGCAAATACATTTATTCCCGGTACAGATGTTGTAATAGAGCTTGGCGGTGAGGATGCAAAAATTCTTTTTTTGTCAAATGGCTTGGAGGTTCGAATGAACGGTACTTGTGCAGGGGGTACAGGTGCATTTATCGACCAAATGGCAACCTTATTGAATGTTCCCCTTGAGGAACTTGACGACCTTGCTAAAAAACACGAAAAGACATATACTATTGCATCACGCTGTGGCGTATTTGCAAAAACTGACATTCAGCCTTTGCTAAACCAAGGTGCAAGAAAAGCAGATATTGCACAGAGTATTTTTAATGCTGTTGTTTCACAGACTGTTGCAGGACTTGCACAGGGACGTGAGATTGAGGGCAAGATTGTTTATCTGGGCGGACCTCTTACCTTTATGAGCCAGCTTAGAAAAAGCTTTGACAAAACCTTGAATACACAAGGTATTTGTCCTGAAAACTCACTTTACTATGTTGCCTGCGGTGCTGCATTATGTGCTGACAGCACAATAAACTTTGACGAAATTATTTCAAGTGTAAAGAACTATCGCGGAAGCGGCAACTTTGCATTTAATCCCCCTCTTTTCAAAAATGAAGAGGAATACAAAAAATTTAAAGCACGTCACGATAAGGATTTTGTAGAAACTAAAGAGCTAAAAGACTACAAGGGCAAAGCTTTTGTGGGTATAGATTCAGGCTCAACTACTGCTAAGGCAGTTGTGCTTTCTGAAAATTGTGAGTTGCTTTACTCAAAATACATGCCATCAAAGGGTAACCCTGTTAATCTTATAAAAAGTTTTCTGGAAGAAATTTATGAAATCAAACCTGACCTTGATATTATTTCATCAGCAGTCACAGGCTACGGTGAGGAAATTATCCGCAACGCATTTTCTGTTGATTACGGAATTGTTGAAACTGTTGCCCACTTCACTGCTGCTAAACACTTTATGCCAGATGTTGAATTTGTAATTGACATCGGAGGGCAGGATATTAAGTGCTTTAAAGTTCACAATGGAGCTATAGACAATATATTCTTAAACGAGGCTTGCTCCTCAGGCTGCGGAAGCTTTTTACAGACTTTTGCAAACGCCCTTGGGTATTCCATTGAGGACTTTGCCGCAAAGGGACTTTTTGCAAAACATCCTGTTGACTTAGGATCACGCTGTACCGTATTTATGAATTCCTCAGTAAAGCAGGCACAAAAAGACGGCGCAACTATTGAGGATATTTCAGCAGGACTTTCACTTTCTGTTGTTAAAAACGCTCTGTACAAGGTTATTCGTGCAACAAGTCCTGATGAGCTTGGCAAAAAGGTTGTAGTGCAGGGAGGCACATTTCTTAACGACGCAGTGCTCCGAGCTTTTGAGCAGGAAATGGGAGTTGAGGTTGTACGCAGCAACATTGCAGGACTTATGGGTGCCTATGGCGCTGCACTTTACTCAATGGAAAAAGTACAGGGCAAGGACGTAAAATCCACCCTTTCAAGCAAAGAGGAGCTTAAAGAGTTTACTCATGAAATTAAGGTTGCAAACTGCGGAATGTGTAACAACAACTGCAGACTTACAATAAATACCTTTGCAGGAGGCAAGAAGTTTATTGCAGGCAACCGATGTGAACGTCCTATTACAAAAAAAGCTCCTTTAAACGATAATAATATTTACGCTTACAAGCTTGATTTGCTTTCACAATACAAGCCGCAGGAAGGCAAAAGAGGAACAATTGGTTTGCCCATGGGACTTAATATGTACGAGCTTCTGCCTTTTTGGTGGAGATTCTTTACTGACCTTGGATTTAAGGTAGTACATTCACCATATTCCACCAGAAAGCTTTACCGGAAAGGGCAGCAGACTATACCAAGCGATACAATCTGTTTCCCTGCAAAACTTATGCACGGTCATATTCAAAGCCTTATTGATGATGGCGTTGATACAATTTTCTATCCTTGTATGTCATACAACTTTGATGAGGGCAAAGGTGACAACCACTACAACTGTCCTGTAGTAGCTTACTATCCTGAGGTTATTAAAAACAATATGAAAAGCGTAAGGGATATTACATTTATCAAGCCCTACCTTGGAATACACAGACCAAAGGACTTCCCTAAAAAGATATATGAGAATCTGATGCCTTACTTTAGCGACCTTACTTTTAAAGAGGTTAAGGATGCTTCAAAGGCTGCTTACAAGGAATATGACAGCTACTTTGAAAAGCTGAGAAAACGCGGTGACCAAATCATTGCCGACGCTGAAAAAGAAGGCAGGGAAATCATTGTTCTATCAGGTCGTCCTTACCATATTGACCCTGAAATAAACCACGGTATTGATAAGCTTATTTCAGGTTTTGATGTAAGTATTATCAGCGAAGATATTATAAGTTGCCGTTGTGAAAAATTCTCAACAAATGTTCTTAATCAATGGACCTACCATTCACGTCTGTACTCTGCCGCTAAATATATAAGTACAAGAAACGATATGGATTTAATTCAGCTTGTATCATTTGGCTGTGGTGTTGACGCAATTACAACTGATGAGGTCAGGGAAATTCTTGAGAAAAAGGGCAAGATTTATACTCAGATTAAAATTGATGAAATAACAAACCTTGGTGCGGTTAAAATCCGTATCCGAAGTTTGCTTTCTGCAATAGGCAGAGAATAGGCTTTTGCCATAAAGGAGGCTAAAATTTGGCTGAACTAAAATATGATGAAAAGGGACGTTTGCTATTTACAAAAGAGATGAAGGATGAGGGGTATACTATTCTTGCACCTACAATGCTTCCCACCCACTTTAATATAATCAAAAACGTATTTATTCATTACGGATACAACATAGAACTGCTTGATATGTGCGGACCTGAGGTTGCTCAGGCAGGACTTAAGTATGTGCATAATGATACCTGTTACCCTGCGCTTTTGGTAATCGGACAGTTTATTTGTGCATTGCAGTCAGGTAAATTTGACGAGAATAAGGTCGCTCTTATGATTACCCAGACCGGTGGCGGCTGTAGAGCAAGCAACTATATTTTCTTGCTTAGAAAGGCTCTCATTAAAGCAGGCTATCCACAGGTTCCTGTAATTTCATTATCTATGGGTATGGAGAAAAATCCCGGTTTCCACCTTACAATTCCTCTTATCAGAAGATTTGTGGCCGGTCTTGTTTACGGTGATGCACTTATGCTTTTAAGAAATCAGATACAGCCCTATGAAATCAACAAGGGTGATTGCCAGGCTATTATTGACCGCTGGACAGACAAGCTGACAGTCGAGTTTGCAAAGGGTGACAGCTACCGAATTAAGGAAATGGACGAATATCTTCAGCAGATTTGTCAGGAATTTTCAAAGGTTAAGGTTAACAAAGTGCCAAAGGTTAAGGTTGGAGTTGTGGGAGAAATATATGTAAAATACGCTCGTCTTGCAAACAATGATTTGGAAAACTTTCTTGCCGAGCAGGATTGTGAGATAAATATTCCAGGCATTATGGGCTTTGCTCTGTTTAAGGTTGATAATCGGATTGAAGATATTAAGCTTTACGGAGGAAACTCTCTTAAATACAAGGTATGCAAAATTCTTTTTGATTATCTTGAAACCCTTGAAGGCTTACTTATTAAGCACACTGCTGCTTACGGCTTTACACCCCCCGGTAAATATTCACACATCAAAGAGCTTGTTAAGCCTGTGATTGGATATGGCTCTAAAATGGGCGAGGGCTGGCTTTTAACAGCAGAAATGCTTGAGCTTGCGGAAACAGGTTACGAAAACATTGTTTGTACTCAGCCTTTCGGCTGTTTGCCAAACCATATTAACGGCAAAGGTGCTATCCGAAAAATCAAAGAAATCAATCCAAAGGCAAATATCGTAACTATTGACTACGACCCCGGCGCTCCAAAGGTTAATCAGGAAAACCGTATTAAGCTAATGCTTGCAGTTGCAAAGGAAGAAATGGGACTTTAATAATAAAAAATGAAAAAGGAAAATTAATGGTCGAGCAGATAGGTTCCTATAGCGGAGAACTTATCAGCTCGACCTTAATTATCAATTATTTTACTTTTTCTTTTTTCAGAGTATAGAACTCCATATAGTTTGTTTCAAATTCCTTATAATCCTTTGTGTTGTAGCTTATATTGTAAATATAAAGCTTATTGTTTTCTTGATAAGTCCATTGTCCATCCCACAGAACCTTATTATTACTTTTATCGGTTACAGTAATATAATCATTGTCAAAGGAAACTTTTACGTTATAATTTTTATTGTCAAAAACATAGATACCACCACAATCCTCGTTTGTATTAAAACTAAAATTATAGTCATATGTAGTCCATTTCGTTTTTTTTAATTCGTTTGGGGCTTTATCAGTACCACTGTCGGTGGTGCATCCCGCAAAAGAACTTAAGCAAAAAATTACGCAGATAATAAGACTTATAATTCTTTTCATTTTTCAAAACCTCCTGTGGCTTTTACTAAATTATACTACTAAATATTTCATTTTACAATAACTTTTTTAAAGCACATAAAAATCTCCCTGCCTTATAACAGGGAGAAAGTTTATGTAAAATAATTTATAGGCGTTGTATTTTACAAATCACCATTTATACGCATGCGTTTGCAAGATTCACTGACACAGAGGAACTTATACTCAATTTGCCATCAGTATCCACAACAAAAGTGTAGAAATACAATATCTTATTAGCATTATCCTTCTTTACAAAGGGAACATATGTAAACTGATAAGAGCCTGACTCATTAGCCGTATCAACTGTAGAATTATGAACAGCAATACCGTTTGATGATGCCGTGCCTGTTGTTATCTCAGCAACAGCAGCAGCAATTTCAGTTTCTGATTTCTCATCAGTTGCAAATACTATGCCCATACGAGAAAAGTTCTCTACATTAGCAGTAGCTAAAATTTCCATTGATACCTGTGTATCTGAAGCTGTAATTCCGTCAAGAGAAATTTCAGCAGGTAATTTTTCTTCACCTGAAATAAGATCAATATTTCCTGTTACATAAAATGTGTAATCAGCTCCGTTAAGTTGTACAGTTATCTTATCCTTATATCCGTATGCACCGATTTCTTTGCCGTCAACAGTTACAGTATATTTCTTTTCTGTTGCGACAAGCACTGCATTAACTGTTGTGCCATTAATTGAGCATTCTCCAAGGCTGTATGAAGCATATGGATTAGTAATTGTCGGAGCAACTAAATTTGCAATTGCAGTAGGGTCTGTTTCCTTAGTTGTAACTGTCTTTGTAAGGGTTTGCTCACCATCATTTGTTGTGTAGCAGTAAATTACTGTATATTCAACAACCACAGGATCTGAGGGCTCAGTTGTTGGAGAGGTTGTATCAGGCTCTGTTGATTCAGTTGTTTCTGATTCGGTTGGAGCAGGCTCAGTTGTTGGAGAGGTTGATTCAGGTTCTGTGGGTTCAACGGTTTCCGATTCAGTTGAATCAGACTCTTCAGCCTTAAGCTCATATGTAAGAGTCCTAGTGTCATAATCAAAAGTAAGTACTAAAACACCGGTTGAAGTACTGCTGAAAATTAGCGAGGTTCTTGAATCCTTTTCATCAAGAATTAATTCAGCCGGCTCTGCCCCCAGCTGGAGAGACACAGAAGTTAATGCTGAAACTGTGTAAAACTTACCTGTTGTTTCATTATAAAGTGAACATATAGTATTAACACCGGAATATGGAATTGATAATGTATATGTTCCGTCATCATTGTTGGTAAAAGGAGTATCATACTCACCTAATGAGTGACCGCCTGACACTTTGTAATCAAAATAAATTACATCGTCAGGAGCTACATACTCTGTTGTTTCCGGCTCTGTAGGAGCAGTTGTGTAGTTCTCGCCCTTGTCAATATCAACGCAACCACCTGAGATAACTTCTTCGTTGCCAGCGAGGTCATCGATAACATTCTTGTAGTTATATGGATTGTTTGTATTGTTTATAAAACCGTCATCATCATAAAAATTGACAAGTGTTGTGCTGATGTCTTCAGGGTTAAAGTCAGCGTTTGTAACCTCAAACAGAATCAGAATCATTGCCGTATCCTTTGTAAAGTTATATACAGGAAATGCGTTTGAAGCATTAAAATAGACTGTTCCAGGTTCCGCTTTGTAATCGTTAGCTATCCAAGAACCGGTTTCCCCGTCATAAACTGTAATATCTCCGCTGCTGCAAATCTTAAGGCTGTCTGAGGGATAGTTTACGGTTCCTTCAAATGCTTCGATTATAGAATCTGTTTGAACAACATATTTGTATAAAACAAGGTCACCTTCAGAAAATCCCGCTGCTTCGGAAGCAATGGCAGTCCCACAAAACATTGATGAAACTACCAAAAGCGTTGACAACACAAGTGATAAAAACTTCTTGTATTTTTTCATAGCTTATTCCTCCTAAAAGGGTAATTATACATATACTATTATACTGCACTATTGTAAATAATGCAAACTAAACTTTCAATGTTTATCTATATTTAGTAAATTCTCAAAGTAAATGCAACAGTAGAAGTTGAAATTGCAATCTGACACAAGCTCCATTTCAAGCAGGCTTGTCGGAGCGTTGTGCCGATTTATATCAATAAAAAGAAAGCTATGGTTATAATCTGTTAATCAGCCGATTTTTTCAAGCTTATATGACACAGAGTTTTCTTCAATGCTGTAGCCTTTTGCCTGTGCATCGTTATAAATATTTGAAAAATCCCATTTTGATTGCTTTGGAATATAAACATATTTTGGTATCTTTTCAGGGTTAAGGCTATAATAAATTTCAAGTCTGTCAAGTGCAGTCTGATTTTCTCCGGACAACCATGCAGAGAATGTACCGTATGAATAATCCTCTAAAGCAACATATATCCATGTTTTGCTTGTAAGACAAAGAATATTACCTTTTTCTTTATTATTATATGACTGCAAATCCTTGTAAATATTTTCATAATTCTGACAGTTTGTATCACTTGTTATAATACCTTTGGCAGGTCCGCAGGTAATTTCTTTTGTGAGAGTGCTTACCTGCCCGTCCCAGAAGCAATGAACGGCTTTTACGTTAATCTGGAAGCAGCTTTGTAAAAGCAACATAAAGCCCACTATTGCAAAGCTTGTATATTTGCAAAGCTTTGGATAATCTAAATTATCCTCTGTTTCTCTCATTTCTTTAATAAGCTTTGCAAGGAAAACATAGCTTGCGATATTTGAGGATACTGTAGCAACTGAAATTACGTAAAAATACTGGTTTGATGAGAAACACATTGCTACCGAATAAAAAATTCCCAATACAAACAGCCCCGCAAAAAGATTTCTCGGCTTATCTTCTGTAAGTATATATGATGTAATGCCAATGAACAACATAGGGTACATAATAGCATTGTAATATGAGGATGTCATATTTGGGAAGAACAACATTAAACTTAGAATCGCAATAGATGTTGTTGATATTAAATAAAGCGAACGGTGAGATCTTCTTTTTTTATCAAGGATCATTACAAGCAATGTTATACCGTATGCAATTATCATATACTTAAATAAATCGTGACATTCCCATATACTGAGAAAATACAAACGAAATTTATCCATAATACTGATTGTCGGATGATCGGGGTCAGTTAGAAGATACGGAATATTTGTCATAATATCCCCAATGCTTGCTCTGGAAAGTGCAAAAGCAAGAAATACAACTGCAAGAATCGCTACTCCTACAGTAAACCACAGAAAAACTTTTAAATTAAATAATTCAGTAGTGAAAACATTTTTGTTAAACCTAGACTTTTTAATAATCAGATGTACAACTACACCCATAGCATACAATACATATACAACAGCTAAATACGGATTGCATAATACTGCTCCTGCAAAAGCAAGTCCGCTTAAAATCAACGGCAGTTTTTTATTGCAGGAGGTTGTTCCCATAATAACACCTGTGATTACAACTAAATCAAGTCCCATTGTATTATAGCTCATAGCCATAATGTTATATGGTGTGAACAGGAAAAAAAGAACTGAGCCTACAACAGTGATGTAGCCGTATTTTCTAAGTCTTGTATATACTAATACCGTAACAGCCGCATGCAGGAAAACGTATGTAATTCTTGCTGTAAGCATAATGCCTGTTGTTGAGCCTGTAATGGAAGTAAAAAGCCATACAAATGGCATAATTAGAAAGCCTGAAAGCTGAGACAAATGCCATTCATCAGTAATAAAGGCGTCACCCATTGTAAGCCTGTGGGGAATTGTTAGGTAAAAAGCCTCGTCATCTCCACCAAAGCCATATCTGCATTTCCACAAAGAAAATATAAGTGACAGCACCATAAGGGAGATAAATGCTACCCATTGCCATTTTTCCTTATTAGGCTTTTCTTTTTCCGCTTTAATATAGACAACAAGCTTTTTAAAGCCGATTATAATATACTTTGCCATAAAGTTCATAATCAATGAAGCTAGGGCAGAAAGTAAAAATACCGACGGCGCCATAATGAAGTAATAGGGCAGTCTTTCCTGCATTACAGGAACATTATTGTTAAGCAAGGGATATAAAAGCATATCAAAAAGATAGGATATGAGATATATACCTAAAGCCAAGTCGGAAATAGACCAAAGGGTTCTTTTTGTTTCTTTAGTAAACTTATCTGTTTTAATTCTGCTTAAAAGAACAAAAATAAATACTGAAAGTAAATAGGACTCAAAACCATTCCAGTAGATATATGAGCCGGACTTAAAGGTTGTACCGTAGCTTCTGTAGAAATTAAATAAAGAAAAGGCTAAAAGTGCCACAGCAGACAACAAAGCTAAAGTACCTGTTTTCACTTTAAGCTTGTATTCTCTTAAATAACAGCCTGTAAAGTAGTAAGCAACAGGATAAAACCCTGTCCACCAGCTTGGAACCAGCTTAGAAAACTCATCGGAACTTGCCGGATTTGCCCACCACTGTGCTGACTCAAAATTAAATATGTTTAGAACAGATGGCAGAATTGTAAGACCGAAAAACGTGGCAACAAGAATCTGCTTATGCTTTTGTGATTCAAGTTTGTTGTATGCAAGGTTTAAAAACGGTGCAATAAGGAACAGTCCTATGTACATTTCAATATACCAGCTATAGTTTGCTCCCGTAAAGTCAAGGGTGCTTAACAAAAGTGACTTAAAATCAAATTGACCATTTTCCGCAATAGCCTTGTAAGCCATACATACTATGGTAGCAATAACAAAAATTATAAGGGTTTTGGTTATACCGGAATAGTATTTTTTACTTAGCTCCTTTTTACTCATAAGGTAGCCTGTTAAAATCAAAAACAAAGGCACACAAATAGTAAACAGAGTTCGCATTGTAACTGCAATAAACATAGAAAAACCCTGTACAGTTTCGCTGTAAAATCCGTTATGAAGGAAAAAATGTACCGAAATAACAGAGAATACCGCTACAATTCTTATAATATCCAAAGCAGAATCTCTGGCATTAAGTTTGTCAACATTCATTATCTATTCCCCCTCCTTAAAAATTATTTTATAGTTAAGAATAACACAAATCCGCTATATTTACAACAATTTTCAGATTTTTAAATCGGAGCAGCACTCCGGCAAAATTGTTTGAAAAGGAGATTGCGACAGATTGCATAAGTTACATTAATCTTTAAAAAGCTCGGGATGCATACGGCTGTAGTGAAAAATATACTGCTGTGCAATACCTGCATATTCTCCGAAATCCTCACCTGTCATATTAGGAAACAGCTTTTCCATAGCCCTTTTCATCCACACATCTATAGGAAATGCCCCAACTCTGTGAAATCCGAAAAGTAAGGTACAGTCTGCCACCTTTACACCTACGCCCTTGATTTTCATAAGCTCTGCTTTGGCTTTATCATATGGCAAAGAGTAACATTTTTCAAGACAAACCTGTTTCCTTGCAACCTTTCTTGCGGCGTCAATTATGTATTTATTTCTAAATCCTGCACGTAAGGGAGCTAAGTCCTTCGGCTCTAAGCCTGCTAATCTTTCAGCACTTGGAAATGAAAATCCGCCTTTTTCAATTTCATTACCGAATTCTTCACAAAGTCTTTTTACAATTCCTTTAATACGTTTTATGTTGTTATTTTGTGAAATAATAAATGTGCAAAGTGCTTCCCATGGCTCCTGACGAAGAATACGTATTCCAGAAGCATATGATGAGGCTTCCTTTAAAACAGGGTGTATTTTTCCAATATCTTTTCTGATTTTTCCATAGTCTAAATCTAAATCAAGATAGTTTTTCCATATGGTTTCAAAGTCACTTACATCAGCATTTTCAATATAAAGGTCTGTACCCTTCATACTCATAGTAACAGCTTTTCCAAAAGCCACACCGTAAAAGGATTTATCAGCAACCTTTTCCCAACGAAAGCTTTGTCCGCAGTCTAGGGTCTGCTCTAAATCAAGGTCTGTTACGCCTGATATTTTTATTCCGTTTTCAGTTTTTACACATTCCATAAATACTGCCTCTTAAAAGGAATTTAATCTTCAAAAAAGCGCGCTTTGTGCGCATTTGCTACTCATCGTTCTTTATGCGAAGCAGAAACTGAGCGGAGAACATTAATTATTTTTATTTTATGGGAGCTTGACAACATCAACTTTTCATAGTGTATTCTTGTAAGTCTTTGTTCTTTGCAACAGTTCAGTTTCCTATAAAGTAAAAAATTATAAAATTATTATACCACATTTTCTCTTACTATGATATAATAAAATCAGCAGGCAAACTCCCCTTTGAAGAGGATAACATCATTTAAAAATTAACTTCTATGCCCTATAGGGCAAATACTTATAAACAAATACGGAGATAAATTATGAAAGAAAATATCTGCACCATACCGATTAACGATTTGTTTACTCCAAAAGACGGCTGTCCTATATGCCGTATGGAGAAAATGCTTGAAGAAACCTATGTGGAATATACTGTGGGGGACTCTATGATGGAGCCTAACACAAGAATTGAAACAAATAAAAAGGGCTTTTGTCACAGACATTTTTCAAAAATGTTTAATGTGGGACAAAAACTGCCTAACGCTTTGATTTTGGAAAGTCACCTACAGCAGATTATTGATAATGTTCTGCCAAAAAAAGCAGGTTCTAAGCCTGATAAAAAGGCTCTTGAGAAAATCAACGACCTTGAGAAAACCTGTTATATATGCGACAGAATAAAACGAGATGTTGACCATTTGCTTGCTACAGTATATGTTCAATACCAAAAAGATGAGGATTTTGTAAAGCTGTACAGAGAACAGCCCTACATTTGCCTGAACCACTACAGTCTTGTTATGAAAAATGCCTTGGAAAAAAACGGCATAAGCGGAAAACATATGGTTCAGTTTCATAAGGACACCTATGAGCTTACCAAAAACTATCTTTTATCTTTAAAAGAGGATATTACCCGTTTTTGCTCAATGTTCGATTACAGAAACAGAGGAGGAGAATTTGGAACAAGCAAGGATTCAATTGAAAGAAGTGTTGAATACCTTACTAAAGAAAAGCCGTAAATCCTCTTATTTATTTAAATCGGAGAAAAGCACCGGCAAGCCTGATTGCAATAGAGCTTGCGACAAATTGCAGCTATGATGGAAGCGTTAGCTCCTCAGCGTTTCAGCGGGAGAATATAATTCCCATGGAAACAGTGAACGGCATCCGCCGTTTTAGAAGCGGAGGACATTATCGCATAAGTTAAATCATAGCTTTAAAACCCCTCAGTTTTTGCTGAGGGGACGTTTATTTACGTTGTTTTTGCCGAATATTGTTTTCTTTTTTTGAAAAACTTTGTATAAAGTATAAGTGCCAAAAATACAACAAGAGCTATTGTTGAAAGAATTGTACCTTTTATAAAGCCCTTTGGCAGATAGCTAAGACGGATTGTGTGCTTGCCCTCTGAAAGCTTAAATGCCACAAGAGCATTGGCTATAGGAGTAATTTCAACTTTTTCTCCGTCAACATATGCAGTCCAGCCCTCATTTTCAGAGCCAAACAGCTTACCTAACAGAGTATCGTCCTGAGTTTTGCCTGCTTCGTAGGGTACAGAAGTATAGAATAATCCATCTTCCTTAACATCTATTTCACCCTCCATTGAGGAGCCTGTAAGATTTGTTGTTGTCATAACGCTGTCATCAAGAGCCGCATAGCCCTTCTCGTATACATCGGGGTTAAAGTAGTTTACATAAACAGTTGCACTTCCGTTTGCATCAGATTTAAGGTCGCTGTAAATGGAAATCTTGTCACCCTTGTTATAGTAGCCTATAGACATAATGTAAGGACGTTTAATGTAGAAAGAAGAGGTTCCTGTACGTGCAGCATCATTGCACATTACAGTAACATTTTCACCGTCTGTAATCTGTACATATGCGTAGTAATATCCATCCTTGGGAGCTTCATAATTCCACTTTAAATGGGGAGCCTCTGTTGAGCCGTCAGTACTAAAACTGTAGTTGCCATAGCTTAATTTGTTTACAGGGAAAACATTGTAATCCGTATGTCCCTGTGACACAACCTCTAAATGTTCATATACGTCTTTGTCAACACCTGTTGCAAGCTTAAAAAATTCATTCTGCTTGTCAAAAGGGTTGTATGTATCTTCATCGTCCTCACCCTCATAGTTAAGAAGGTCAGTCTTTGTCATAAATCCCATTGGAATATAGGATTTATTCTGTGCTAAAACTACATTTCCCGATAAATAAACATTGTCTAAATACTGAGTGTTGTTATATGCTCCGTCACGAGCAATAATATATTTAAGGTTCATAAACAGGTTGGTTATAGGCGAGCTTTCTGCGTAAGTATAACGGTTACCGCTTAACCAGCCCATAAGACCAAAATTCTCTGCAAAACGTGTAAAGCTTTCGTTTGTCATTGAGTTGAACATGGAAACGCCGTTGAATCTGTTAAGCGATGAATCACACAAGGTCTGTGTGCTTGTAAACTCTGCTCGCCATAATTCAGTAGTATCATTTTCCAACTCTTTCATATATTCAACAACATTTTTTGTGTTTTCCCCACCACGAGGGTAATCGTATGTGCCGGTAACTGTAGTGGTTTTTACACCCATATATGCAGTTGCACCGCCCTGAATTACCACAATAGCTGTAAGGATAATACACAAAACTTCCTTGCCGATAATTTTCTTTTTGTAGATAAACAGTATTGTAAGAATAACTGCTGCAATAATAGCTGTGCCAACAATTGCAAGCACCTCCTGTACACCTATTGCAAGAAGTACAATAAGTGTAGTAACAAGGCTTACGATAACCAAATCAAAGAAGTTTGCAAAGTCAATTACAGAAAAGGCTCGGAAAGCCATTACTACAAGTACAAAACTTACAAGATAGCTGAATCTGTAAGGAATCATATTTGTAAAGTGGAAGCCGTGCCACATATAGTCCAGCTGTCTGATAATAAAGCTCATTATCAGGAAAAGCAGTAAAACTCCGTTGAAAATCTTTTCGCGGGTTTTGATTTTTTTTGAAACCATAAACAAAATTCCAAGAATAATTGAAATTACTCCGCAGGCAATGTTTGGAAGACCTTCGGTAGTTGAAGGAGGAATAAACGCAATGCTGTTTGAAATTACCTGCTTGATTGCATCAAGCGTACCGGCTAAATCGTTTGTAGTACCAATGTTAATAGCATAACCTGTAGGGAAAGTACTGCCGGCAGCGTGAGTATTTTGCAAGCCAAAAAACGCCGGCAAAATAAAGAATGTAGTAAGAAGCAGCGCTATTACAGTTGAAACTGAAATGTGTAAAAAGTCCTTACCGAATTTTTTGAGTCCTCCCCAAGCACAGAACTGATACCCAATAAAACACAGTAAGATAAACACACAGGTGAAAAGTCCGATATAGTAGTTTGCAAGTACAGACAAAGCAAGGGTGATAATGAAAAGTCTGTATTTGTTTTCTCTCATCAATGCTACAAAGCCCATAACTACAAGGGAAGTTAAAGCGGTAGTATCAAGCCAGATTTCACACCAGTAATAGCCCATAAAAAAGGCAGAAAGCGCAAAACCCACAGAGAATATAAGCAAAGAAATATCGTCACGTTTAAATGTATATCTTAAGAATAATGCAAAAAATCCTCCGGCAAGACCAATCTTAAGGGCAACTGAAAATGTAAGGAAAACTCTAAGCCACTCATAGGGGATAAATACCGTTAAGAACTTAAGAGGACTTGCAAGGTAATAAGACATTAAAGCAAAGTAGTTTGTACCTCCGCCCTGAGTCCATGACCAAAACAGGGATTCACCGTGCTTAAGCTTGTCTTGAAAATCCACAAGAAAAGGGAAATACTGATGCCAAAGGTCAGTAACAAGTATCTGCTTGTCCCCAAATGGCTCACAGCCCATTATTGCGAAAGCAGCGCACATTAGCAGAAAGGGAACCGCAAATGCAAGGATAATGAAAATATTTCTTGAGAAAAATCCCCCTGTTCTTATTTCTCTCTGTTCCCTGATTGAAAACAAAGAAATTTTCGGTGGGTTTTCTTTTGCTTTAGCGTTTCTTTTTAATGTTTTATTTGACATAAAGCATACTCCTGTTTTATTTTTTGCATATTGTTTGTTTTGCATACTTATAACTTATATATAATAACACATTTATTTTACAAGGTAAATAACAAAGTTTAATAAATTATAGACTTTTTGCAATTTTATTGATATAATTTCAACAGGAAGTGATTCAATGAAGAAATTTATTAAACAGTTTTTTGATATTAAATTTTGGAAATTTCTTTTAGTTGGTATTATTAACACCTTAGTTGGAAACGGTTTGCAGTTTGTTTTATACGCTGTTTTTCATATGGATAAAATCGAGCCTGCCGGAGTATGGATTGCCTCAAGCATCGGCTACTTTGCAGGAAGTGTAGTAAGCTATTTCTTAAACAAATTCTTTACTTTCAAAAACACAGAAAAGGGTTGGAAACCTATATTAAGATTTGCTTTGAATATAGCTATTTGTTACGGAATTGCTTACGGCATTGCCATTCCTGTTACCAAGATGATTTGTATTGGAAACAACTTTACAATGTTCGGTCTTTCAGTTTCAGCCTTTGCTGACTACCTCTCTATGATTGTTGGATCTTGCCTGTTTGTAGCTTGCAACTATATCGGCCAACGTTTCTTTGCATTTAAGGAGAAATAAAATCCAAAAAGACCAAATTAGGTATTGCTTTTTGGAAAAGAATATTATATAATAGTGTCAAAGTATTAAAAGTATTAATATTTCAAAAAATATATGGGAGGAAAGAAATTATGAATGGTGCAAAGTTTTTAAAAGTAACCGGTATTCTTATGATTATCTTCGGTGCGCTTGCGATTGTGCTTGGCCTGGTTGCTATGTTTATGTTAAGTTTTGATGTGCTTAAAGTTTCGGGGGCTCCTCTTGGCGCTCTTTGGCTTTCAGCAGTAATCGGATTAATCGGTGCTGTTCTTGAGCTTGTTGCAGGTATTAACGGTGCTCTTAATGCGGAGAAACCGGAAAAAGCTAAGACTTGTATGGTTTGGGGTATTATCGTAGCAGGTATGTGTGTTCTTTCTAACCTTATAACACTTATCTTCTATGCTGAAAACTTCAACATAGTTTCATTGCTTTTGGGTCTTGTGATTCCCGGTCTATTCATTTATGGCGCATACAAGAATCAGCAGGGCTGATTAATAAAAACAAAGACTAAAGATTAATTGTATAGGGAATCCCCTATACAATTTTCTTTTTGTCTTTTTCCGGAAATTTCAGAATAAGAAATCATCCCTTCAATTACAAATTGGGGGGATGATTGATTATGTATTTGAAATTACATTTCAGTTACGATTTCATTTACTGTTTTTCCCGGCGGAATCATAGGAAGAACATTTGCATCAGGACTGATTTTACAGTCAATTACTACAGGAGCATTCTGATTTAACGCTTCTTTAAGCACAGGTCGAATATCCTTATTTTTATCAATCGTCATGCCTTTAACTCCAAATGCCTCTGCAACCTTAACAAAGTCTGTATTTCTGTGTGGATCTGTACTTGAAAAACGGCTGTCGTAAAACAGCTTTTGCCATTGCCTTACCATGCCTAAAACCTGATTGTTCATAACAAGTACGATTACAGGAAGGTTGTAAGACTTCATTGTAACAAGCTCGTTTAGATTCATATGGAAACTGCCGTCACCTGTAACAAGGAAAACTCTCTTTTGAGGGAAGGCACACTGTGCGCCGATTGCTGCACCCATACCGTAGCCCATAGTACCCATACCGCCTGATGTAAGCAAGGTTCTGGGTTCTTCAATATGTGAAAATTGTGCAACCCACATTTGATGCTGACCAACGTCTGTTGCAATAATATCCTGCGGTGCCTTAACCTCATTAAGTGCCTGAAGAATATCAGAAGGAATTACATACTTATCCTGTGAATTTTTAGCAGCCTTTTTCTCATTTTTCCAAATTTCCATTTGTACAAGCCACTGAGTATGATTCTGCTGTTTTATATGTTTATTTAAAATTTCAAGAACATCCGCCATATCACCGATAATGTGATTGCTGACTTTTACGTTTTTGTTTATTTCATTTTCGTCAATGTCAATGTGGATAATATCAGCCTGTGCACCAAACTTCTTTGGATCGCCTGCAACACGGTCTGAAAATCTTGTACCGCAGGCAATAATAAGGTCACATTTTTCAGTTGCCATTCCGGTTTCATATCCGCCGTGCATGCCGATATTGCCCATATTCAGCTTATGGCTTGCCGGAATACAGCCAAGACCCATAAGCGAACAACAAACCGGAGCGTCAACCTTTTCAGCAAACTCGATAAACGGCTTTGAAGCGTTTGCACTGATAATACCGCCCCCGGCGTAAATCATAGGAAACTTAGCGTTGTTAATCATTTCTACTGCTTTAGCAACTGACTCTGCACTTTTTACCTCAAGAGGTACTTTGTAAGTCGGTGTAACCTTGGTATATTCAGTAGTCTGTGCTGTAATATCCTTAGGTATATCAATAAGAACAGGACCTTTTCTGCCTTCCTGAGCAAGCTCAAATGCTCCCCTAATCATAGGAGCGAGATCTTCAATTTTCTTAACAAGATAGCTGCCCTTTGTAATAGGCTTCACTATGTCAACAATGTCAACCTCCTGAAAGCTGTCGCGTCCAAGTAAATCAACATTTACATTACCTGTGATTATAACCATAGGAATACTGTCAATATTGGCAGTTGCAATTCCTGTTACTGTATTTGTTGCACCGGGACCTGAGGTTGTAATACAAACACCCACCTTACCTGTTGCTCTTGCATAGCCGTCAGCAGCGTGAGAAGCACCCTGCTCGTGAGCAGTAAGAATGTGCTTGATTTTGTCGCTGTACTTATAAAGAGCGTCATATGTATTCAGAGCTGCGCCACCCGGATAACCGAAAACTGTGTCAACACCCTGTTCTAAAAGACATTCACAAATTATTTCTGCACCTGTAAGCTCCATTGTTATATCTCCAATCCATAGTAGCAAAACATTATTTATTCTAAAAAACCGCTAATTTTCACTTTAGCTATACACATACCCTATAATTTTACAAAATAATTAAAAACTTGTCAATAGCAAAACAGCTACTAATAGGGCTTGAC
>CAYRTG010000007.1:0-43870 GCA_964427365.1 uncultured Ruminococcus sp.
AATTTAATATATTTTCAAAAAAACACTTGCATTATTTGGAAACAGGTGTTATAATTCTAACAATAAATATTTTAAGTATAAGGAGTGAGCCGCAAAGCTTGCTCCTTTATATTTACTTTATAGGAAACTGTATTGTTACAAATAAAAAGGCTTGCAAGAATATTCTATGAAAAGTAGATGTTATTAAGCTCCTATAAAGTAAAAATAATTAATATTCTCCGCTCAGCTTCTGCTTCGCAGAACGAGCGATGAGTAGCGAAATCTGCGCAATGCGTGATTTTTTGTCGGCAGTTTTGCTGATTTAAGTTTTGAAGGAGGTATTTATGCCTACAAAAAAAGGTAATACTGTTGAGAGAGTATGGTCCGTTGTTGAGCCTATAGTTAAGGACCTTGGGCTAGAGCTTTGGGACGTACGTTTTCTTAAAGAGGGAGCAGACTGGTTTCTTAGGATTTTTATTGACAGCCCCAAGGGTGTTAATATTACTGACTGCGAGGAGGTATCCCGAAGAATTGATAAACCTCTTGATGAGGAAGATCCAATCGTTCAGTCATACACTTTAGAGGTTTGCTCACCGGGACTTGAAAGACCCCTTATAAGAGATGAACACTTTGTAAAATTTATCGGCGCTGATGTTATGGTTAAAATGATAAGACCTGTTGAGGGTATCGGCAAAGAGTTCAAAGGTGTGCTGAAAGCCTACAAAAAAGGAAATGTAACTATTGAAGATCACAGCGGTGAAAATCAAGTGGTAATTAATAAAAAAGACGTTGCTTGGATTAAACTTGATGATTTTGATATTTAAGGAAACACCCCGCACCGCTATTATAATGTGAGGAATTACTTTAACATTAGATAAACAGGAAAGGATGACTTGGAAAAATGAGTAATAAGGAATTATTTACAGCACTTGCTTTGTTGGAAAAAGAAAAAGGTATATCATCAGAATATATGATGGAACAGATTGAAAGAGCTATCAGAGTAGCCTGCAAAAACTCCTACGGCGGAAATGATAACGTAGTATTTAAGATTAACCCTGAAAAAGGCACTTTTGACGTTAAGCTTATTAAAACAGTTGTTGAAGAGGTTGAGAATCCAAACTTTGAAATTTCTCTTGAAGAAGCACAGCAAAAGCGTAAACGCACTGCAATCGGTAAGGACTTTGAAATTACACTTGATCCGAAGCAGCTTGGCAGAATTGCCGTTCAGACAGCAAGAAGCGTAATCCGCCAGGGTATCCGTGACGGTGAAAAGAATCAGATGCTTCAGGAATTTAAAAGTAAGCTCGGTGAGCTTGTTACAGCTACTGTTGAAAGAATTGACCCTACAAGCGGTGTTGCTATTATTAAAATCGGCAAGCAGACTGCTACCTTACCTAAGTCAGAGCAGGTTGGAGAGAGAGTTCTCACCGAAGGAGATCAGGTTAAGGTTTTGGTTGCTGACATTAAGGACAACGACCGTGGTCCTCGTGCTATGATAAGCCGTACAAGTCCTGAACTTGTTAAGCGTATGTTTGAGCAGGAGGTTCCTGAGATTTATGATGGAACAGTGGAAATTAAAGCTATTGCCCGAGAGGCAGGAAGCCGTACAAAAATGGCTGTTGTGTCAAACGATGAAAACATTGACGCAATCGGCTCTTGTATCGGTACAAGAGGGGGTCGTGTAAATGAAATAGTAAACGAGCTTGGCAATGAAAAGATTGATATTATTGAATACAGCGATGATCCCATTAAGTATGTTGCAGCAGCACTTTCTCCTGCTACTGTAATCAAGGTTGATGTTATTGATGAAAGTGCAAGGAGCTGTAAGGTAACCGTACCTGACGGTCAGCTTTCACTTGCTATCGGCAACAAAGGTCAGAACGCTCGTCTTGCAGCACGTCTTACAGGCTGGAAAATTGATATTCGTCCGGAGTCGGGATTCTATGGCGAGGATACAGAGGACGAAGAATCAACAGAAACAGAAGAATAAATTAAAGCATAAAATATTCCGGAGGTATTGGGTTGAAACAGAAAAAAATTCCAATGCGAAAATGCACAGGCTGTGGAGAAATGAAGCCGAAAAGGGAGCTTGTAAGAGTTGTTAAAGCTCCTGATATAAAAAACGAAACCGGTGAAATTACAACTAAAGGAGAAATAAGCCTTGATTTGACAGGGAAAAAGCCCGGCAGAGGCGCATATGTGTGCAACAACATAAAATGTCTTGAAAAGGCAATTAAAGCAAAACGTCTTGAGAGAGCCTTTTCGACCTTAATTCCTCAGGAAATTTACGACGGAATGAAAGAGGAGATGGAAAAATCCAATGGATAAATTACTTAATTTTCTCGGACTGTGCCGTCGTGCAGGAAAGCTTGTAATCGGCAAAGAAGTTGTTACTGAGGAAGTTGCGAGAAGAAAGGTAAAGCTGGTGCTGGTAAGTTCGGATATTTCAAAAAATACAGAAAAAAAGATTTTAATAGCTTGTCAGAGAAATGATGTTAAAGCACTTAAGCTGCCCCGAAAAAAAGAACAGATAAGTGCTGCAATCGGCAAGTTCTGTGCAGTTGCAGCGGTAATGGACGCAGGATTTGCTAAAAAACTTATAGAGCTTATACAAAATGAGAAGCAGGAGGAATATCTATGATTAAATATAAGGTAAAAGAAGTAGCTGCAAATTTTGATGTAAAAAGCAAAAAGATTACTGAGATTCTTGAAGAAAAATGCGGTGTTTCAAAAAAGTCTATGACAGCCCTAGAAACAGAAGAGCTTAACATGATTTTTGATGTGCTTACCCAGGAGAATGCAGTGGATGACCTGTCATCATACTTTGCAGTAAGAGATAAGGCTGTTGAAAAAATGGAGAGGGAAGCACAGGAGGCGGAGAAAGAAGAGATTAAGCCAAAGCGTAAAGCTATTCCGGTAGAAGAACCTGTTAAAAAATCAAAGAACGGCAACAAAAGTTCCTCTAACAAAAAGAAAGAACCTGAAAAAATGGTTAATACTATTGAAGAGGAAACTACAGACCACAGGTCTAACCGCAGAGTTATTGACACACGTCAATCAAATATTGACGTTGAAAAATATAATCAGAAGTATGACGATATGGCTAACGATAAGCTTCGCCGTAATCAGGATACAAGCAAAAAACAGAAGTTTACCAATCGTGCTCAAAAACAGAAAGCCCGCCGGGGAGGTAAGCGTGAAACAGAAGCTCAGCGTATGGCCAGAATTGAAAGACAGCGTAAGGAGAGAGTTCTTACGATTACCGTTCCTGAGGAAATTGTTGTTTCAGAGCTTGCTTTAAGGTTAAAAGCTACTGTTGCAGAGGTTGTTAAAAAAGCATTTTTAATGGGTTCAATGATTACAGCCAACGATACAATCGACTTTGAAACAGCAGAACTTATTGCTATGGAGTTCAACGCTAAGGTAGAAAAGGAGGTTGTTGTTACTATTGAGGAAAAAATCATTGACGACAGTGAAGATGATGACGCAAACCTTGTAGAGCGTGCTCCTGTAGTAGTTGTAATGGGACACGTTGACCACGGAAAGACTTCTATCCTTGACGCAATCCGTAATGCCAATGTCACAGAAGGTGAAGCAGGAGGAATTACTCAGCATATTGGAGCTTACAGAGTAAAGGTTAAAGACAGACCTATTACATTCCTTGACACACCGGGTCACGAAGCTTTTACTACAATGCGTGCCCGGGGTGCTCAAGCTACGGATATTGCTATATTGGTTGTTGCAGCAGATGACGGTATTATGCCACAGACAGTTGAGGCTATTAACCACGCAAAGGCTGCAGGAGTAAGCATTATTGTTGCAATTAACAAAATGGATAAGGCAGGTGCAAACCCTGACAGAGTTAAACAGCAGCTTACTGAATATGAGCTTCTCCCTGAAGAATGGGGCGGAGATATTATTTGTGTGCCTGTATCGGCAGTTACAAAAATGGGTCTTGATGATCTTCTTGAGAATGTGCTTCTTGTTGCTGATATGAAGGAGCTTAAAGCAAATCCTGACCGTCAGGCTAGGGGTATTGTTATTGAAGCAAGACTTGACAAGGGCAGAGGTCCTATAGCTACCGTACTTGTACAGAACGGTACGCTTAACGCAGGGGACATTGTAGTAGCCGGTACTTGTCTTGGCAGAGTAAGGGCTATGACAGATGACAAAGGTGAAAAGGTTCAGACAGCCGGGCCGTCAGTTCCTGTTGAGATTATAGGTCTTGACGAGGTTCCTGTCGGCGGTGACATCTTCAATGTTGTTAATAATGAGCATCTTGCACGTCAGCTTGTAAATCAAAGAAAGAACGAGAGAAAAGAAGAAATCTTTAATGCCCAGACTAAGGTTACACTTGATAACCTGTTTGATCAGATGAAGCAGGGCGAAATGAAAGAACTCAAGATTATAGTTAAGGCTGATGTACAGGGTTCGGTTGAAGCAGTAAGACAGAGCCTTGAAAAGCTGACAAATGATGAAGTAAGAGTAAACGTAATTCACGGTGCAGTTGGTGCTGTAAACGAAAGCGACGTTATGCTTGCAAATGCTTCTAACGCTATTATAGTAGGCTTTAATGTAAGACCTGATGCAAGCGCTGCTGCAAACGCTGAACGCGACGGAGTAGATATGCGTCTGTATCGTGTAATATACGATTGCATTGAAGAAATACAGTCTGCTATGAAGGGCATGCTTGCTCCTAAGACTAGAGAGGTTGAGCTTGGTTCAGCTGAAATCAGAAACGTAATCAGAATCAAGAGCGTTGGAATGATTGCAGGCTCTTATGTTACTAAGGGCAAAATTCAGCGTGGAGCTCAGGTCAGAATTGTACGTGACGGTATTATTGTTGCTGATGATACTATTGCTTCTTTACAGAGATTTAAAGATTCTGTTAAGGAAGTTACCGAGGGTTACGAATGTGGTATCGGTCTTGAAAAGTTCAACGATATTAAAGAAGGCGATGTTTTTGAGGTTTACACAATCGAAGAATACAGAGATTAATTTATATTAAATTAAAAATATAAATTACTGTGCAGCAAAGGCTTTATAGCTTTTGCTGTTACGGTTTTAAAATAATTTAGTACTGTTTAGTACAGATTGAGGAATTGCTATGGCAGGACATAGAATTGAAAGAATAACAGAAGATATAAAAAGAGAGCTGACAGCTATTTTCCGTCAGCTTAAAGACCCCAGAGTTAAAGATGTGTTTTTGTCAATTATCAGGGTTGATGTGACAAACGATTTGTCTTATTGTACTGTGTATGTCAGTGCAATAGAGGGGATGGATAAAACGAAACAAGCCTGCAAGGGTCTTGATTCTGCTTCGGGATTTATTCGCAGAGAGCTTGGCAACAGACTTAAATTAAGACACGTTCCCACATTGATTTTTAAAGCTACCGACAGCATAGAATACAGTGCAAATATTTCAAAAATTCTTAACGACCTAGATGTGAGCAGTGATTTAGATGAAGATGATGAGGCTGAAAATGAAGATTAAAGAAATTGCCGAAATCTTGAAAGAGAAGAACAATTTTGAAATCCTCACCCATAACTACCCTGACGGAGATTGCCTTGGTTGTGGTTTTGGACTTTGTCTTGGTTTGCAGCAGCTTGGTAAAAACGCAAGGGTTATTACTACTTCTTTACCTAAGAATTTTCAGTTTCTTACAAAGGGTATTAAACAGCAGAATTTTCAGCCGGAATACATTGTTTCAACTGATGTTGCAGATGAACAGCTTTTAGGTAGCAATCAGGAAAAGTATCAGGGCAGAATTAATATGTGTATTGACCACCACAAGACAAACAGAGTTAATGCCCCTGTAAAATTTGTTGATGACAGAGCAGCAGCTGCTTGTGAAATTATTTACAGACTGTTCCTTGAAATGGGTGTTACAATTACACATGAAATTGCAAATTGCCTTTATACAGGTATTTCAACAGATACAGGCTGTTTTCGTTATACAAACACTACTGCGGACACTATGCGTATTGCAGCGGATTTACTTGAATTTGGTTGTGACAGCAACTACATAAACAAGGTTATGTTTGAAACAAAAACTAAAATGCGAATTGAAATTGAAAAGGAAATCTACGAAACAATGATTTTTTGCTGTGATGATAAATGCGCTATGATTTATACTACAGTTGAAATGGCTGATCGTGCAGGTGATGACGATTTAGAGGGACTTGCATCTATTCCTCGTCAGATTGAGGGAGTTAAAATAGGCATTACTATTCGTGAAAAGCCCAATGGCATTTATAAGGTTTCAGTTCGTACTAACGGTGATATTGATGCTTGCAGTTTTTGTAAACAGTTTGGCGGAGGCGGGCACGCAGCAGCTTCAGGCTGTACAATTCACGGAACCCTTGAGAGTGTTATTGAAAAGCTGAAACAGGCGGCAGAAGCAATACTATGAACGGAATACTTGTAATAAATAAGCCAAAGGAATTTACCTCCTTTGATGTAGTGTCTGTGGTCAGGAAAATTAGCGGTCAGAGAAAAATCGGTCATACAGGAACTCTTGACCCTAACGCAACAGGTGTTTTACCTTTGCTCCTTGGTAACGCCACAAAGGCACAGAATATTATACCAAATCAAGATAAGGAATATGTGGCAAAGTTCAGACTTGGAATGACTACAGACACTCTTGATAAATGGGGACAGGTTACATTTGAAAAGGAAAGTAATGCTACAAAAGCTGAGATTGAAAATATTCTCCCGCAATTTACAGGAGAGATTTCTCAGATTCCCCCAATGTATTCTGCGGTGCAGGTTGACGGACAAAGGCTTTATAACCTTGCACGCAAAGGCATTCATATTGAGAGAAAAAGCCGTAAAGTTATTATTTATAAGCTGCAGCTTATAAATTTTGATGCAAAAACTCAACAGGGCAAACTGTTTATAAGATGTTCAAAAGGTACATATGTAAGAACGATTATTGACGATATGGGCAAGGCTCTGTCTGTAGGAGCAGTTATGACCGCTCTAAAAAGAATTAGCGCCTGCGGATATAAGCTGAGTGACAGTATTACTCTTGATGAGGTTAAGGCATTGGCGAAGCAGGGACAGATTGAAAGCAGACTTATGCCTACAGAAACTATATTTATTACTTATCCCTACATCGTAGTTAGTGAAAGTCAGGCAAAACGCTTCTACAACGGTGGCGCCCTTGACTGTGCAAGGACATATCTTGAAAAAATAAATCCCCCACAGGACAGCATTTTCAGAGTGAAAAGTCCACAGGGAGATTTTTTAGGTCTTGGAATTGTCAAGGGTACAGAGCTGAAAGTTTATAAACATATATAACATATTAATTGATAATGGATAATGATGGTCGGGTAGAGAGGTTCTGCTATTAGAAAACTTCTTTGCCCGACCGAATTTATAGTTGTTTTATTTAATCAGTTTGATTGCGGTTTCTGCTTTGTCGATAATTCTAAGGTCGTTATCATAAGAGCAGATTTTTCTTGCCTGTTGCAAATCAACCCAAATATACTCAGCGATTTCTTCCTCCTGCAATTTGACCTCGTCGGTAAAAGCCTGTGCCAAAAAGAAAACAACGTGCTTTTTAATTTTGCCGAAGGGGCAATAGTCGCTAACTTCTCTGAAATCTCCCACTATATCAACATCAAGTCCTGTTTCTTCCTTGATTTCTCTGGCGGCAGTTTCCTTTTCTGATTCGTTCTTTTCAATATGACCCTTTGGAAAACTCCAATATTTTCCATTTGTGTTTTTTACCAAAAGAATTTTTGTGTTTTGTTTTCCGTTGTAAAAAACTATTCCTCCGCAGGATTTTTCAAAAAGACACTTAATTGATATAAGCTTAACATTTCTTAGGGAATCAAGTCTTGTACGTATTTCAGGCTCATAATATGTCTGATTTTCAGGAGCAACTATAAGTTTTTCCTCATTATTTTCAAAGAGGGCAACGGCAACGACTACACCTTTGAAATAATCCTTTACAGGGATTCTTGAAAGAATATAAGCTTTTTTATTTTTCACTTTTTCAGTACTGGCGTAGCCTGAGTAAAAGCCTTCTCCAAGGCAACCGAAAACGCTTACATTAACTTTTTCAGACAGCATAGCTTAACCCCCTTTTCTTAAAACTAACCAGTCTTTTTAGCTCAGTATAAATCTCACTCTATAATCCTTATGGTGGCTTACGATATAAGTCCTGCTATTGACTGAACTTGAAATGCTGTTGCAGAGCTCATTACTCCGTTTATAAACAGCACGTTTGAAATTTCGTTTTCTTTACAGTATTTATACAAATCTCCTTTCCAGCTTCGGAAATCGATTGAATAAACCTCTTTGTAATTATATGTAAAATATGGCACAATTGCATTGCCGTAGCTTTCGTGAACAATTAAAATCTTATCCTTAGCCTTTGAACAATCACTGCCAATAACTTCAACAGGATTGTCACCCCAAAGGAAAACGCCATATGTATTTGAACCGGCGCTTGCCCCCGGATAATAACAGCTTTCATAATTATTTGTTTCGCCGTTTGCATTTGTAATTGTTGTGGGAACGTTATATGGGAATTTCCAATAATTTACGGTATCCGTTTTAAGTCCTGCACTGTCGCTAAGCATTGTAACAAAGGAGCCTGTAAAGCCTTCAATTGTGTTTTTTTCGCATTTGCTAAGAGGCAAAGCCTTTTGCTTTGTAGCTTCTGCAAATGCTGTATATGCGTAATATGCACCAAGACCTGTCCAATGGTGGTCGGTGTTAAAGTAAATATAATCATTGCAATGATTTGACAAAGCATTGTAACAGTTTACAGGAATTACGCTTTTGTCAAGGAAATTGTAAAGAGTTTTAATATAGTCAGCCTGTGAAGCTGTAGTTGCGCCGCCTTCAACATTTTTAAGTCTGGCGGGAAGCCCCATTTCTGTGTGGTTAGGAACAACCATATTAAATACGGAAATATCCTTGCCCAGCTTTTTCTTAATACGATTAATTGTTTTTGCATAGGTTTTTGCTGAATCCTCAGAACCGTAGAAAAGTTCAAAAGCAGATTGGTTCCACAGGTAAAGGCCGTTAGACATTGTACCGTCGGATTTGTCATCTTCAATATTTGGCTCCTTAAAATTAAGAGTAAGAGAATCAGTCTGTTTTTTTGTAGCTTTTGTGGTTTTTGTGGTTTTTGTGCTTACAGTAGAAGTATCCAAAGTTTTTGGGTTGATGTTTGAACAACCTGAGCACAAACAGTTAAAAAAGCTTGAAATCATAGAAACAATCAATACAAGGACTACAAGTCCTGTAAGAACGATAATAATTCTATTTCTTGTTCTGCGTCTTCTGCGTCTGTTTCTTTTGTATGATGAAGATTTATATTTATAGCTGCTTGGACGTCTGTTGTTTGGACTGTTGAAATTGCTATACATAAGCTTTCCCCCGATTATCTAACTATACAATGATATTATACACCAATTAATTACATATTACAACAATTTTTGCCATAAATATGTTGTTCTCAGTGTATATATTTATACTGTGCTATAATTAATTCCTCCTTAAAATGCACTTGCAACCATAAGTAAACTGTGGTAAAATAATTTTCGTATATATTTAAAGGAGATTTACAGGTTTATGGAATATATTTTTTCTGACAGAACTAATAACCTGAAGCCAAGCGCTATCAGAGAAATTTTTAAATATGCTGCTGACCCTAATGTGGTTTCATTGTCAGCAGGAAATCCTTCGCCGGAGGCTTTTCCCGCAAAGGAGCTTGAGGAAATTTCCGCAAGACTTTTTAAAAAAAATCCTATCGGACTTTTGCAGTATAGCGTTACGGAAGGCTATCCAAAGTTAAGAAAACACCTTTTAAGATATATGAAAGAAAAGTACGGCATAGGCACTGAAAATGATGATATTCTCATTACAACAGGAGCTCAGCAGATTATGGATTTTGCTACAAAGTCCCTTGTAAATGAAGGCGACGTTGTAATTACGGAAGAACCAAGCTTTATCGGATCTCTTAACACATTTCGTTCCTACAACGCAAAGCTTGCAGGAGTACCTGTTGAAAAAGATGGAATGAATATGAAAAAGCTTGAAAAAGCTTTATCTGAAAATAAAAAAGTTCGTTTTATTTACACTATTCCAAATTTTCAGAATCCTTCAGGGGTTACAATGAGTATGGAAAAGCGTGTTAAGATGTATGAGCTTGCAAAGAAGTACAACCTGCTTATTCTGGAAGATAATCCATATGGAGATCTGCGTTACAGGGGAGATTTTATTTCTGCAATTAAAACCCTGGATAATGAGGGCAGAGTTATTTATGCCGGCAGCTTCAGCAAGGTTGTTTCTCCGGGAATACGCGTTGCATATGTTATCGCACCAAAACAGATTATTCAGAAAATGACAGTATGCAAGCAAGGCAGTGATGTGCATACTAACATATGGTCGCAAATGCTTTGCTATGAGTTTATGACACAATATGACTTTGAAGCTCACCTTGAAAAGCTGAGAAACATATACCGTAAAAAAGCTAAGTTCTGCATGGATTTGCTTGACAAATATTGTGCGCCTAAAATTACATATGATAAAATCGACGGGGGCCTTTTCATATGGTGCAAGCTGCCGAAAAACATTGATATGCCTGACTTTTGCAGAAAAGCGATGGAAAACAGGGTTTGCGTGGTTCCGGGAAATGTTTTCCTTACTGACGAAAATAATCCCTGCAACGGATTCAGAATAAACTTCTCAACACCTACCGATGAGCAACTTGAAAAGAGTATAAAAATACTTGGGGAGATTGCTGATAAAATTATTAAATGAGGTATAAATTTATGGAAAACGAAAAGAAAAAAGTAGCTCTTAGTCTTATTCAGCCAAGCGGTACAATTACTCTCGGCAACTACCTTGGGGCTGTGCGAAACTGGGTTAATATGCAAAATGATTTTGATTGTATTTTAGGACTTGCGGATTTACATACAATTACCGTTAGGCAGGAACCTGCTAAAATGCGTAAAAACATTATTGATGCTTATGCTTCAATTCTGGCTTGTGGTATTGATGTGGAAAAAACAATTTTCTTCATTCAGAGCCACGTTCATACTCACGCAGAGCTTGCATGGCTTTTAAACTGCTACACACAGTTTGGTGAGCTTTCAAGAATGACACAGTTTAAGGAAAAAAGTGTAAAACACGCAGACAATATTAATGCAGGCTTATTTACATATCCCAGTCTTATGGCTGCCGACATACTTCTTTATCAGGCTGACTGTGTTCCGGTAGGCGCTGACCAAATGCAGCATTTAGAGCTTACAAGAGATATTGCAACAAGATTTAACGGACTTTACGGCAATGTTTTCAAGGTGCCTGAGGCATTTATTCCAAAGTCTGGTGCAAGGGTTATGAGCTTGCAGGATCCCACAAGGAAAATGAGTAAGTCTGATGAAAACGTAAACGGTTGTGTTCATCTTCTTGACCTTCCTGAGGTTATTATGAAAAAGTTTAAGCGTGCTGTTACAGACAGTGAGGCTTGTGTAAGGTACGGTGAAGGCAAGGACGGAATTAACAACCTTATGGATATTTACGGTACCGTTACAGGTCTAAGCCATGAGCAAATTGAAAAGGACTTTGATGGCAAGGGTTATGGTGATTTTAAGGTTGCTGTAGGTGAAGCTGTTGTTGAAACTCTCCGTCCTGTGAGGGAAAGATATGAAAAGCTTGTTGCGGATAAAGCATACCTTGAAGAGTGCTATAGAAAGGCTGATGAAATTGCTTTGAATATTTCTATGAGAACACTTACAAAGGCTAAGAAAAAAATTGGCTTTGTACTTTAATATTAATTGCAATACTATAGCTTTTTATTTATAAAGATAGGTTATGTTTTATGACAAAAATTGAAAAAAGATTTTTTGATTTTTTAGAAAATAAAATAATATATATTGTTTTATTCGCTGCGACAATTATAGGAATTATTTTACGTATGTCAGGAATTAATTTTCAAAGTGATGACTTCAACAGCTTTTTAAATCCTTGGTGGAGTCAGATTTCTGTAGGTGGAGTGCAGGGCCTTGCAAAGCAGGTTGGCAACTACAATATTCCCTACCAGATCATCACTTATATATTTACATTACTGCCTTTTAGTTCACTGACGGCGTATAAGCTGATTTCAATTATTTTTGATTTTCTTCTTGCTTTTTCGGCAGGGCTTGTGGTGTACAGCTTTGATGAAAAAAAGACAAAGCTAAAAGCAGTTATGGCCTATGTGGTTGTATTATGCTCACTTACGGTTATACTTAATTCATCTTTCTGGGCGCAATGCGACTCAATTTATGTTGCTTTTATTTTACTTGCAATTTATTTTACCAAGAAAGACAGAAACATACTAACTTTTGTAATGCTGGGCATAGCATTTGCCTTTAAGCTGCAGACAATATTTATTATTCCCGTTTTCCTTTTTTACTATGTTTCTACAAGGAAAATTTCAATCCTGCATTTTCTGATTATTCCTGTTGTTGATATTATAATGTGTTTGCCGGCAGTTTTTCTCGGCAGAAACATTATGGATATTTTTACCATTTATGCAGACCAGACAGACTATGGCAAGCAGATACAGATGAATTGTCCCAACCTGTGGGCGTTTATTTGTGATAGAAATAATACTGATTTTTATTATCTCTTTAAAAACTTTTCTATAGGGCTTACTGTTCTTATAATTGGAATAGGAATTGCTCTTGTTATCTACAAAAAGGTTGATATGAGCAACACAAATAATTTTATGCTTGCTTCAATATGGACAGTGTTTACCTGTTTGATGTTCCTTTCATCAATGCACGAAAGATACGGATATATGCTGGATATACTTACAATTGTTTATGCCTTTGTAGCATCTAAACATATATGGCTTCCCGTTCTGTGTCAGCTTGTAAGCTTAAGAGGCTATTGTTTCTATTTGTTTACATATGATGTGGTTGACATTAAATTAGTGTCTGTGTTATATATTGGTGTTTATGCTTATGTAACCTATTTGTTTATAAAAGAGGTTATATTAAAGGGTGAAAAAACTGATAAAAAAACGGTAAAAAAGCTATAACTTATACAATAATGTCCCCGCTTGTAAAGCGGCGGGTGTCGTTCACTGTTCCAGCGGGAGTTATAAATTCCCACTGAAACACTGAGGAGCTAATGCCACATCGCAGTTGCAATCTGTCGCAAGGCTCCATCTCAAGCAGCTTGCCGGAGCGTTGCTCCGATTTAAAATAAAGGATATTTGTCACTTTGTGACTTAACGGTAAGGTGATTATTTATGAAAAAAAGAGTTTTTAAAAGTACGCTCAGCTTGATTATGACTATACTTTTGTGTTTTTCAGCTTTTGAGGGTACAGGAGTTTTGTCAGTTCAGGCTGCAGATTATGAAATGTATCTTCGTGGTAATTTCAACAGCTGGGACGCTCCGGCAGAATATCTTATGACTAATGACAGCAACAATCATTGCTCAATTACAATCACTCTTGATGCAGGCTCTTATGAATATAAGGCTGCAACAGAACAGTGGTCAGGTACAGGAAGCTGCGTCATTCCTGAAGGTAACAACGAAAGTATTACCTTATCTGAGAAATCACAGGTTACTTTTGTTGCTGATATTGTCAATAAAACTATTCAGGCTTATATAATGTCAACACGGTCTCAAACAGAAGCAACAGAAGTTGTTATCCGTTCAAAGTGGATGGAGCATAGTGATTTGATTATGGCTTTAGACGGCAATCAGGTTATTTATGTAAGTGCTGACAGTAAAAAAGACAGCCAAAATTACAAGTGGAATATTATCCCCTGTGGTAATGACAGCTTTTATTTACAGAATGATACTACAAAAGGCTATGTTTATTTAGACGGAAGCAGTGTAATTTGTTCCGCAGAGGGTAATGTCAGTGACGCAGGCAAGTGGACTGTTGACACTTCTACGGGTAATAACAGATTTATAAATATTCAGAACAGAGATGTTCTTAATATTGAAAATCTTAACGGCAATGTTGAATGTACTTATGTTCCGATTTACTACACAAGCAGTCAGTGGGGATTTGAGTACAGCTCATATAACTATACCATGTATCCAAATGGCGTAACGGACACAGGTTACACTATTATTGCAAACAGTCCTACATCAATTACATCAAATGCTACAGGCACACCAATGACATGGAACCTTTCCAAGGATTTATCTGAACAGCCTGTATTCTCTGCCCCGAACACACCCCTTGCAGCAGCGGTTTATAATCTTACTATGGAAGAAGCTCTAAAGAGCATTAATACAGATGCATACGGTGAAGTTTTCTACACAGGTACGGAATGGCAGAAGGTGTGGACGCGTGATACAGCTATGGCTTGTATGTATTCACTTTCATGGATTTTCCCTGAAATCAGTTACAACTGTCAGCGTGAAAAAATCAAAACTTCCGACGGAATTTCGGTATTTGAAGAGGACACAGGCTCAGGCGGATCTTACCCCGTTTCAACTGACAAAATTATCACAATGCTTGCAGTATGGGAAACATACCTTACTGACGGCAACAAAGATCACCTGAAGTATTTCTATGATATTTGTGAAAACACTATTATGCAAGATATGAACGTGTGCTACGATAAGGAAGCCGGTCTTTTCAGAGGTGAAACAAGCGGTACAGACTGGCGCGACCAGACTTATCCTGACTGGACAAGTGAAACTGTAAACAATGGCCTTAACAATATTGCTGAAAGCAAAGCTACAAGCGTAAATGTTTATTACGTTAAGGTTTTGGAAATTATGAGCAAAGCTGCCGCAATTTTGGGAAAAGATCAGGAAACACAGAATAGATGGGCTGAAATGTCACAACAGCTTGAAGAAAAGATTTCAGAAAGATTATGGAATAATAACCTTGGATTATACACAGCTTGGGAATATCCTGACTATATGGGAAGTCCGCAGGCTGAAAAGGCTGATGTTATCGGTAACGGATATGCACTTTGGTTTAATGTAGGTACTGATGAACAGCTAAGTCAGATTGCAGACAATTATCCCCTTGTAAACTACGGCGCACCTACTGTTTATCCACAGAAAATGGGTACTCTTGCAAATGCAGAAAAATATTATCATAACCGTGGTATATGGCCCGGTTGGCAGGTTGCTCTTATGATTGGCGCAAACTACCATGGCAACGAAGCTGTTGCAGAGGAAATCTTTAATTCTAACATACGTGGAGCTGCGTCTGCTCTTACTAACAAAGAGGTAATTAACTACGAAACAGGAGAAGGCATTTGCTCCAGTCAGCAGTTATGGTCGATTGCAGGTACACTTGCAGGCTATTACAGAGTTCTTTTTGGTATGAATTATGAAGAAACCGGTATTACCTTTGATCCTGCAATTCCTGATTGGATGGAAGGTCCATTTACTTTGAAAAACTATAAGTACAGAAACGCTGTGCTTAACATCACACTTAATGGCAGCGGTGACAAAATTTCTGACCTAAAGGTTGACGGAAAAACTGTAAACGATTCATATATTTTCCCTGTAGATTCCACCGGCACTCATACTATTGAAATTACAATGGAACAAAGCGGTGACGCTCAAAAGGTTAATAAGGGAGATAAAAACCTTGTTATTTGCCCTTCGTTACCAAAGCTTGAATATCAGAGCGGTTCACTTTATTGGTCCACAAGCAGTGATTTAACTTACAAGCTGTGGAACGGCAAAGAGTATATTGACGTTACAGGAAAAAAATCATATAAAGTTGATACAAGTGTTTACGGTTGTTATTCACTTATGACTATATCATCAGATGGCGTTTGTTCAGAGTTAAGCAAGCCAATTGTTGTAAGTCCAAACAGAATTAAGGTTGAAGCTGAAAGCGGCACGGTTTCTTCTCAAAGCGTTATTAAGAGTACTGTGCCGGGCTATTCGGGAACAGGTTATGTTCAGGACAGCAAGTCATATAGCGCAAATCTTGAAATAACAGTTGATGTTCCTCAGAACGGCACATATCTGATGAGCGGTATTTATAATAATATAGGTGACGCAACTTCAGGTACAAGCTGTGCTATCCGTTCGGTTTATGTTGACGGAGTTGACCAAGGTTCCCTTTATTTCCCCGAAGTTTACAGCGGTCATAACTATCAGCTGAGTACACACCTTAGACTTGAGCTTACAAAGGGTGTTCATACTGTAAAGGTATTTTATGATACAAATAATTTCTATGACAGAAATATGAACATTACAGGCAACGACGTTGAGCTTGACTACTTTAACTTTGACCTTGTAAGCGCCGCTATCACAAAGGGCGACGCAGACAACAACGGAGAAATTGACATTAATGATATTACATATATTCAGAAATTTTTAGCAAACTTCAGCGGATATGAATGTAATAATAAGATTTGTGACATTACAAACGACAGCAAAATCGACATCAGGGATGTAACAAAAATTCAAACATATATTGCAGGATATATCACAACATTAGATTAATATAGCTTTTTAATGGATAATGTATAATGAAACGGTCGGGCAAAGAAGTGTTCCAATAGAAGAACCTCTCTGCTCGACCTTAATTTTCCATTTTCAATTATCAATTAACCCTACTACTTCCTCCAAATTTTTGCAAACCTTATAAATCATAGGATTGATTTCATCGGTAGGCTCAATTAAGTCTGGTATCATAACAGCTTTCATATTTGCATTATACAAGCTTTTGATACCGTTAATACTGTCCTCAAGACCTATACATTCATCGGTTTTCAGCCCCAGTTTATTTGCTGCTTTTAAAAAAATCTCAGGGTGTGGCTTACCCTTTGTCACCATATCACCACACACTAAAATATCAAAATATTCAAGGACTTTTGCCCTGCGTAAAATTTCCTCGGCACTTTTAGTTGTAGTGGAGGTTGCCAAAGCAATTTTTATTTTGGAATTTTTTAAAAAGTCCAACAGATCAAACAATCCCTTTTTAATAGGCACGCCTTTTTTCTCTGTGTATTTCCAAAATCTGTCTATAGCTTCTCGGTAGATTTTGTCATATTCAAAGAAATTTCCGTAAAGGTCAGAATAAATCTTTTTTACTTCAACAGTACGTATGCCGATTGTCTGCTTGTAAATTTCAAAGCTGTAGTCAAAACCCTTTTCTGTAAGGATTTCATTCCATATTTTAAAGGTCAGCAGTTCTGTATCAAACATCAGACCGTCCATATCGAAAACTACGCCCTTAACTTTCATGGGCTTTTAACTCCTTAAGGCTGTCAACGATTTTTGTAAATGCCATACTGTGGCTTGCTTTTACCAAAACTACGTCACCCTTATTTATAAGCTGTGGCAGATTTTCAATAAGCTGTTCCTTTGTTTCAAAATAGTGACTGCTGTCAGCTCCTCTTGCAAGTTCCTTTGCAAGAGGACCTGCTGATATAACAAGGTCAGTTTTTTTAGCATATTCTCCTGTTCTAAAGTGTAGATTTAATTCATTTGCTCCAAGCTCTTTCATATCTCCCAGAATACAAACCTTTCTGCCTTTGAAATTCATTAGGGTATCAATGGACGCTTTTACAGAGGTGGGATTTGCGTTGTAGCAATCATCAATAATTTTAATGTATCCGTTGTCAATGAGGTTTGCTCTGCTTCCTACAGTTTTGTAGCTTTCAACACCTTTTACAATCTCATCATCAGTAAGCCCTAATACTTTGCCAACAGCAACTGCTGCAAGTGTGTTGCTGACCATATATGTACCAATCGCAGGAATTGTAACGTGAAGCCTGTTTCCTTGTACAATTAAGTCGGCCTCAACGCTTGTTCCCGCATTGCTTTTAATATTTTCAGCTTTATATTCACCATTGTTTATACCGTAAAAAATCGGCTTTTTACCCTTGACCTGAGATACCTTGCACAGCTTGTCATCATCACCGTTAAGTATGACTGTGCCGCCTTCTCTCAGGTTTTCAAACATTTCGGCTTTAGCTTTGAAAACGCCGTTTCTGTTACCAAGGTTTTCTATATGGCAGTCACCAATTATTGTAATAACCTCAACGGTTGGCTGTACCATTTCAGAAATACGCTGCATTTCTCCAAAGTCAGAAATTCCCATTTCTACAATTGCAGCTTCTGTGCTGTCTTCCATACCGAAAAGAGTAAGAGGAACTCCCAGCTCGTTATTAAGATTGCCGACAGTCTTGTGGATGTTATATTTTTGTGAAAGCACAGACGCAATCATTTCCTTTGTAGAGGTTTTGCCTACACTGCCGCTGATTCCTACAATAGGAATATTAAAAAGCTGACGATAGGCTTTTGCAATTTTCTTAACTGCATCAAGAGTGCTTTCCACAAGGATATATGGTCTTTTGGGATTTATAGGGGGTTTTTCACACAGCGCACATACTGCACCCATATCATAACACTTTTCTATAAAATCGTGACCGTCAACTCTTAAGCCTTTAATTGCAAGAAATAATGAGTTTTCTTTAATATTTCTGCTGTCACGTTCAATTGATGTAACAGGTGTATTTATATAACATTTATCACCGACATATTTTCCTTTACAGGCTGTGGCAATCTGATGTAATGTAAAATGCTTCATAAAAATTTACCTTAGTTGTATTTTTCCATAGATATTTCTACAATCTTATTACACAGCTCAGGGTAGCCAATTCCCTCGACTGCCGCCTCTTGAGGAAGCAAGCTGGTAGGGGTCATACCCGGCAAAGTGTTAGCCTCAAGGCAATAAGCGTTGTTGTTTTCATCGAGTATAAAGTCCGTCCTTGCATATCCCTGTAGGTGTAGTGCTTTGAAAACTTTATATGCACTGTCACGGAGAATTTTATCCTGTTCCTTAGTAATATCAGCAGGGCAAACGTCATCGGTAAGTCCTGCCTGATACTTTGATTTGTAGTCATAAAAGCCTGTTTTTGTAATAATCTCAATTGGCGGCAAAACCTTGTTGCCTAAAATGCCTACAGAAAATTCTCTGCCTTGTATAAACTGTTCAACTACAATTTTCTTTTCAAAGGAAAAGGCGTCTGCGACAGCATTATTAAATTCATCTCTGTTGTTAGCTTTTGCAATACCTACACTACTTCCACCGGAGCAAGGCTTGATTACACAAGGGAAAAGATCCCAACTGTCTGTGCTTTCTCCTCTTTTGAAAATTTCCCCTTGAGGAGTTGTGATTTTATTCTGAATAAACAAAGCCTTTGTAATTCCTTTGTCCATAGCAAGGGCTGAACCTAAATGGTCAGAGCCTGTATATTTAATGCCCAGAATATCCAAGGTCGCCTGTAGCTGACCGTTTTCACCTTCACCTCCGTGAAGGGCAAGGTAGGCAATGTCAGCACATTTGCAGATTTCTATAACATTAGGGCCTAAAAAGCCAGGGCTTTTGTCTTTACGCATAGCTTTAATATGTTGCATATCCGGAATTTCCTCAGCTACACTTCTGCTGTCAGCAAAGCTGTAGCCTTCGTCAAACAGCTTTTCAGGATTACATTCCCCCTGTTCATAACCCATAAAGACATCTATTAATACTACCTTATGACCCTTGCTGCGCAGTGCCTTTGAAATTTTAATTCCTGATGAAATTGATACGTCACGTTCGGTAGAAAGTCCACCGGAGAGTACAGCTATTTTCATAATTTCTCCTTATTCCACAAAGAATTTGGTTAGTTTTGTTCTTAATATCAGAACATAAATTTGTTAAATCCCCAGTTTTCAACTTCTTCAAATTTTACATAGCAATAGTCAGGAGCTACGTCGATTTCTTCCTGTAAAATTTTGCAGACTTCTGCTGTAAGATTTTCGTAAGCTTTACGGGTTGACTTGCCAAAGATTTTTACCTCAACAAAAGCAGTAGGCTTTTTGTCACCGTGAAACATAAAGCTGATTTGATCCTCAACAGCACACATAAAATATGATGAGGTTTTTCCCGGCAAAATTGAAATTGCAGTTGTCAGACGTTTTTCAATAATTATCTTTTTAGCTTCTTCAACTTTTTGTGAAGTTTTAACATTAATAAAAGGCATAAAATCGCTCCAATCTATTTCATACAACTTATGCGATGATGTACTCCGCTTCACAAGAGGAGGGAGTCATTAACTGTTTCAGCGGGAGTTATAAGCTTTCACTGATACACTGATGAGCTAATGCCACATCGCAGATACAATCTGTTGCAAGCTCCGTTTCAAGCAGGCTTGCCTGAGCTTTGCTCCGATTTAAATTATATTACCAAACGGAGAGATTTTCAACTATAAATGTTAAAAAACATCTCCAAAATTACCATCTGTAACAAAATAGCTACCAGCTGTAACAAAGTACCCGCAAAAATATAAAAATATGATAGAATATATAGGACTTAAAAATGGGGTTTAGCCAAAATAGGGAAATTAATATAACTTATGCAATGATGTCCTTTGCTTCTAAAGCGGCGGACATCATTCACTTTTCAGTGGGATAATCTCCCACTGAAAAACTGAGGAGCTAACGTTCCGGACGCAGTTGCAATCTGTCGTAAACTCCGTTTCAAGAAGGCTTGCCGGAGCGTTGCTCCGATTTAAAAGAGGGCATTGCGGAAAAACCACAGAGCCCTGCTTTTTGTTGTTAAAACCAATTGAAAAATTATTTATTTGATTGAATTGATAAGTCCGCCTTTTTCAATAATGTTTTGAATGAACTCAGGGAAAGGCTCACCCTGATATGTTTTGCCTGTTGTTTCGTCTGTAATAAGACCTGTATTAAAATCTACTGAAACAGTGTCGCCGCTTTTAATTGCCTCAGCAGCCTCAGGACATTCTAAAATAGGAAGACCGATATTAATTGAGTTTCTGTAGAAAATTCTTGCAAAGCTTGATGCAATTACACAGCTGATTCCCGACGCTTTAATTGCAATGGGAGCGTGTTCTCTTGATGAGCCGCAGCCAAAGTTTTTTGCAGCAACCATAATATCGCCATTCTGAACCTTATGCACAAACTCTTTGTCAATATCCTCCATACAATGAGCGGCAAGTTCCTTATGGGAAGCGGTGTTAAGATAACGAGCAGGGATGATTACGTCTGTGTCTACGTTATCTCCGAATTTATGTACTTTACCTTTTACGTTCATAGTCCTTCCTCCTTACAGCTTTTCAGGATTTGTAATGTATCCGGTTACAGCACTTGCAGCAGCTACTGCCGGACTTGCAAGATAAACCTGACTGTCAACATGGCCCATACGTCCTACAAAATTACGATTAGTTGTTGAAATTGCTTTTTCGCCTGCTGCCAAAATGCCCATATGTCCGCCAAGACAAGGTCCGCAGGTTGGAGTTGAAACAATTGCGCCTGCATCAATAAATATATCGAAAAGTCCTTCGTGCATAGCTTGTTTCCAAATGTTCTGTGTACCCGGAATGATAATGCAGCGAACATTCTTAGCAAGTTTTCTGCCTTTTAAAATTTCAGCAGCGGCACGCAGGTCTGAGATTCTGCCGTTTGTACATGAGCCGATAACTACCTGATCAATTTTAATTTCGGTTTCTCCGATTTCATCTACTGTTTTTGTATTTTCAGGAAGATGGGGGAATGCCACTGTGGGTCTGATTTCTGACAAATCAATTGTATATTCCTCATCATATACAGCGTCCTCATCTGCTGTGTATTCTACCGGTGTACCCCGGTATCTGCCGTTACAGTATTCACGAGTAACATCGTCAACAGGGAAGATACCGTTTTTAGCACCTGCCTCAATTGCCATATTTGCAATACAAAGTCTGTCGTCAATGTTAAGATATCGAACACCTTCACCTGTAAATTCCATTGACTTGTAAAGTGCACCGTCAACGCCGATTTTGCCTATAATGTGTAAGATAACGTCCTTACCTGCAACAAAACCCTGCGGCTTGCCAACCAGATTAAACTTAATAGCTGCAGGTACCTTGAACCAAGCCTTACCGCTGATCATACCTGCACACATATCCGTTGAACCTACACCTGTTGAAAAAGCACCGAGTGCACCGTATGTACAGGTGTGAGAGTCAGCGCCTATGCAAAGACATCCCGGTCCTACAAGACCTATTTCAGGGAGAAGTGCATGCTCAATACCCATTTGTCCTACATCACGATAGTTTTTAATATCATACTTGTCTGCAAAGTTTCTTACCTGATTAACAAGTGTAGCAGCTTTAATATCCTTGTTAGGTGTAAAGTGATCCATAATCATAGCAATTTTTGTATTGTCAAAAACAGAAGTTGCTTTGTTTTCCTCAAATACGTTTATTGCAACAGGGGTGGTAACGTCGTTACCTAAAACTAAGTCAAGCTGTGCTTGAATAAGCTGACCTGCTTTTACAGTTGAAAGTCCTGCGTGAGCCGCAAGGATTTTTTGGGACATAGTCATACCCATAGCTTTCTCTCCTTAAACTCTTTATAACTTATGCGATGATGTCCCCCGCTTTTAAAGCGGCGGGCGTCATTCACCATTTTAATGGGAATTATAATCTCCCGCTGAAACACTGAGGAGTTAACGCTCCCGTCGCAGCTGAAATCTGTCGCAAGCTCCATTTCAAGCAGGCTTGATGAAGCGTTGCTAAGATATAATTTTCATTATTGACTTAAGTAAATTATTACATAACAGTTGCAAAAAGATTGTAAAGTATGCTACAATCTAAGTAATAAAAGCATATAAAAATCCGGAAGTGGGTATTATGGAAAAAAATAAGTTTATAAAAAGCGAAATAAAGGACATATTTGAAAATGAAACTCCTGTAAAAAAGTACCTAAAAGGAGATATGATTTACTATCAGGGTGACCCTGCAGGGAGCTTTTACTATCTTAAAAAAGGCAGAGTAAAGGTGTATATGACCTCACCAGAAGGAATGGAAAAAACTCTTTCCGTAGCAAATGCAGGGGAGATTTTAGGGGAGGCTGCATTTTTTGACAATATGCCGAGAATCAGCTTTGCAAAAGCACTTACCAATATTGAAATTGTATCTATAAACAGCACCAGACTTTTGGAACTTATAAAGAATAGTCCAAGACTTGCCTTAGAGCTTTTGGAATTACAGGCAAGGCGTGTCCGACAGCTTACTACGCAAATTGACGCTATGACCTTTTTAAAAGCTGACGGAAGAATAGCACAGCTTTTATTGCAGAGTATGCAGTCCTGTAAAGGAAAAATGCAGGTAAACCTGACTCACGAAGAAATCGGCAGTACAGTAGGGGTTTCAAGAGTTACTGTAAGTAAAATTCTCAACAGCTTTGCAAGGAAAGGCTATGTGCAGACAGAGTACGGACATATTGTTATACTGGATACAAAAGGGCTCGAAGTGTTAATTGATAATGGATAATTGAAATTGGTTAGGATAATTATTGCTTGTGTAGCGTGTAGTCATCACATCGGCAAGTCCTGTAGAAATGCAAGTAAGTCAAATGGCAAATGAAAGCCAAAACAGACATGCTCCGCAGGGCGGGTCTGTTTTGAGGTGATGCATACTTAGATTTAAAGTATTAAGGGATAATAGTCATATAATATATCCACTCTTTCCGGTTGATTATCATTATTCATTATCAATTAATTAAATATAATTCCTTAATTCAAACATAAATTTATTCACCTATGTTACAATAATAAGGTAATTTTATTTTGGGGGAGTTTTTATGCCTAAGGTAATAAGAATTTTTGTTGAAAAACGTCAAGGTATGAATATTGTGGCTAAACAAACCAAATGGGATTTACGTCACAATCTTGGTATCCGTAATATTCAGGAACTTCGCTTTGTAAACCGTTATGATATAGAGGGACTTACAAAGGAAGAATTTAACAAGGCTAAAAACATTATTCTTTCAGAGCCTAATCAGGACATTATCTATGAAGAAACATTACCTGTTGATGATGACTGGAGGGTTTTTGCTATGGAATATCTTCCCGGACAGTACGACCAGCGTGCGGACTCTGCCGAGCAATGCGTTCAGCTTCTTACACAGGGAGAGAGATGTAAAATCCTGACTGCTCGTGTAGTTGCTCTCAAGGGAGATATTACCGATGAGGAGTTTGTTAAAGTACAGCAGTATCTTATTAACCCTGTTGAAAGCCGTCTTGCTTCACTTGAAAAGCCCGAATCCCTTGATGTTCCTGTTGAACAGCCTGAAAAGGTTAAAGAAGTTACGGGATTTATTAAGTGGAAAGATGAGGAAATGGCAGAGTATTTCGATTCAATGGGATTTGCTATGACTCTTGCAGATTTAAAATTCTGCCGTGATTATTTTCGTGATACAGAGCATAGAGATCCTACAGTTACAGAGCTGAGAGTTATTGATACATATTGGTCTGACCATTGCCGTCATACTACTTTCTTAACAAAACTTGATAAAATTGATATAGAGAAAAATGCTTTAGGCAAGGTTATTGAAGATGCTTTACAGGCGTACTACGAAACCAGAGATGAAGTTTACGGCAAAGACACCACACGAGATGTTTCTCTTATGGATATGGCTCTTATGGGAGTTAAGGTTCTTAACAAGCGTGGTATGATTCCTGACCTTGACGAAAGTGAAGAAATCAATGCCTGTTCAATTGAAGTACCTGTTACTGTTGACGGCGTAACAGAAAAGTGGCTTGTGCAGTTTAAAAACGAAACTCATAACCACCCTACTGAAATCGAGCCGTTTGGCGGCGCTGCTACCTGTTTAGGCGGTGCAATTCGTGATCCTCTTTCAGGACGTGCGTATATTTATCAGGCTATGCGTGTTACAGGCTCAGGTGATCCGACAATTCCTTTCAAGGATACAATGGAGGGCAAGCTGCCAAGTCGTAAAATTACTACAGGTGCTGCTCAGGGATATTCCTCATACGGCAACCAGATTGGACTTGCTACAGGCCAGGTTGTTGAACTTTACGATCAGGGCTATGTTGCAAAGCGTATGGAAATCGGTGCGGTAATCGGTGCTTCTCCTAAAGAAAATGTTAAGCGTGAAGTACCTGCCCCTGATGATGTAATTGTACTTTTAGGAGGACGTACAGGTCGTGACGGCTGCGGCGGCGCAACCGGTTCTTCAAAGGCTCATACAATGAGTTCAATCGAAACCTGCGGTGCTGAGGTTCAGAAAGGTAATCCGCCTACAGAAAGAAAAATTCAGAGATTATTCCGCAATGCTCAGGTTGCTAAAATGATAAAGAGATGTAACGACTTCGGAGCAGGCGGTGTATGTGTTGCTATCGGAGAGCTTGCAGACGGTCTTACTGTTGATCTTGATAAGGTTACTAAAAAATACGAAGGGCTTGACGGAACAGAGCTTGCTATTTCCGAGTCACAGGAACGTATGGCTGTTGTCCTTGATAAAAGGGATGTTGATAAGTTTATTAAACTTTCAGAAACTGAAAACCTTGAGGCCACAGATGTTGCAGTTGTTACAGAAAGCCCGCGCTTAATTATGAAATGGCGTGGAGATACTATAGTAAATCTTTCAAGAGAATTTCTTAATACAAACGGTGTTACTCAGGTTTCTAACGCATTTATCAAAGCTCCGGACCCTGATAACTGCTACAGAAATTCTTGCCCGCAGGCTCTTAAGAACATGGATACAGCAGAGGCCATCAAAGAGAATATGGCTCGTTTAGAGGTTTGCTCACAGATTGGTCTTGCGGAAAGATTTGACGCGTCAATCGGTGCAGGCACAGTTATTATGCCCTTTGGCGGCAAAACTCAGCTTACGCCTCAGGAGGCTATGGCGGCTAAGATTCCTCTGCTTAAGGGAGAAACCGATGACGCTACAGCAATGAGCTACGGATTTATCCCGGGTGTTTCACGTTGGAGTCCATTTCATGGTTCTGCTTATGCAGTTGTGGAATCTCTTTCAAAGCTCCTTGCAATCGGCGCTTATCCTCTAAATGCAAGACTTACTTTCCAGGAATATTTTGAGCGTCTTATGGACAAGCCTGAACGCTGGGGTAAGCCTGCTGCTGCGCTTTTAGGCGCTTTGGAAGCTCAGCTGAAGCTTGGTATTCCATCAATCGGCGGTAAAGACTCAATGAGCGGAACATTTGAAGATATTGACGTACCGCCAACCCTTGTTTCCTTTGCAGTTGCGATGACAAAGGCAAGCAAGACAATTTCTACAGAATTTAAAAAGGCAGGTTCAAAGGTAATTTATGTTCCTGTTCCTGAAAATAAAGAAACACTTATGCCTGTATGGGATAAGCTGAAGGATATGTATAATGGGGTTTATGCTCTTATGGAAAAGGGTCAGGTGCTGTCAGCCTCTGTAGTAAAAGAGGGAGGTGCCGCAGGCTCTGTATGTAAGGCTTGCTTTGGAAACAACCTTGGATTTAAGTTTGAAATATCTTTAACAAATGACGAGCTTTTTGCTCCGCTATCAGGCTCTATGATTTTAGAGCTTGCAGAGGGTGCAGAGCTTGACAGCAATATTACAAGCTATCTTTTAGGGCGGGTAACTGAAAATGCAGAAATCGAAATTGATGATAAGAAAATTGAAATCAGGGAAATACTTGATAAGTGGACTGCTCCTCTTGAAAAGGTATTTCCAACACAGGCAGAATGTCCAAAAGTGGAACAGTGCGCAAAGCTCTATACAGAAAGAAATACAAAAGCACCTGCAATAAAAACCGTTAAACCTACAGTATTTATACCTGTATTCCCCGGAACAAACTGTGAGGTTGATACTGCAAGAGCCTTTGAAAAGGCAGGAGCAAATGTTGAGCTTCTTATTGTTAAGAACTTAAAGCCTTCTGACATTGAAGAAACAATTTCTAAAATGGAGAAAATTATTAACCGCAGTCAGATGATTATGTTCCCGGGCGGATTCAGCGGTGGTGACGAGCCTGACGGTTCAGGCAAGTTCATTGCTACAACATTTCGTAACCCTAAGATTTCAGAGGCTGTTAATAAACTTCTTAAAAACCGTGACGGGCTTATGCTTGGTATCTGTAACGGTTTTCAGGCTCTCATTAAGCTTGGTCTTGTTCCTTACGGTGAAATCAAAGATATTAAGAATACGGATCCAACTCTGACATTTAACACAGTAGGTCGTCATATTTCCCATATGGCTTATACAAGAGTTACTTCTGTTAAGTCACCTTGGTTCGCAAGTGTAAATGCAGGTGATGTATTTGCAATTCCCGTATCCCACGGTGAAGGTAGATTTATAGCTGACAGTGAAACTGTTAAAAAGCTTATTGATAACGGTCAGGTTGCTACCCAGTATGTTGACCTTACCGGAGAGCCGAGCGGTGATATTGCATACAATCTTAACGGCTCGGTATGTGCTATTGAGGGTATCACAAGTCCTGACGGACGTATTCTGGGCAAAATGGGGCACTCTGAGCGTAAGGGGGAAAAGCTTTATGCAAACATCCCTTTCAACAAGGATCAGCTTCTGTTTGAAAGCGGCATAAAATACTTTAAATAATTAAAAGAATATAGGATTAATATAAGCTCTCCAAAGCGGAGAGCTTTTTTAATAAAAGAAAAAGAGGATTTATGGATCAATATGGGTGGCTGTCACGAAAATCGTCAAAATAGTCCCCTACTTCCTCATCAGTTGGAAGATATGGGTATAAGTCCTCATATGACTCAATTTGGTCTAAATCTGTAATGGCAGAGGGAATAAGACCTGTGCAGTCAAAAGAGGAAATAGTGTTTAAGGAACTATCATCATATGGTGTGTTTTCATAATTTTTTCCATAGTTATTCATAAAATCACCTCCCAATACAACATTAGTATTGGAAGGTGAAAATTTATTTTGTATGGTAATTTTTGATTTTTAATAACAAAAGCATTAACAAAACCGAATAATAGTTTTTGAAAGTCCTTAAAACAAGGTCAAATTATGAAATTGTTATTTTTCAATTCCTTCAGTCTTATATATGAAGTTCACTTTGCCATTCATTGCGTCAGATAAACCACTGAATGATTTGTAATGTGAGGAAACTTTTGAAATAACTTTAAGTCTGTTTACAAGCCCTTTAACATCACCGTTTACTGCATCAACAAGAGTTTGAACACCTTTCTTTTTATATTCCATAAGACCTTTTGAAAGTGTCATTGAGCCATCCTTAAGCTTCGTAACTCCGGCAACAAGTTCACCGCTGCCCTCAAGGAGGGACTTAACTCCGTCGGTAAGATTACTTGTTCCTTTTTTTAAAGTTTTAGTTCCCTCTGAAAGTTCCTTTGTACCTTTTTTCAGTGTATAAGTTCCTTTCTTGAGTGTATTTGCACCCTGTGCAAGTTTATCAGAGCCTTTTTTTGCTTTATCTACACTCTTGGTATAAGTCAGTACACCTTTGTAAAATTCATTGTATGAATCCAGCTGTGTTTTAAGCTGTGTGATGGCAGTTATACCTGATTTGCCCTGCAGGACTGCATTTTTTATCTGCTGTTGGACTTCATCACTTTTCATATTTTCGTCAATAATGGAATTGATTTGTTTTTCTGTATTGGTTTTTATTGTTTCTTGAATTTCATCAGTTGACATTTGCTGATATACAGTTGCATCAATCTGCGTCTTTGTTTCCTCAGAAATCTGACCGGCAGCTACTGCTGCGGTGTACTGGTCTGCCGTCATTGAAAGACCTGCGGCTTTGAGAACTTCTGTGAGAACCTGTTCTTTTACTGCTGTTTCAACCTGTGAAGAAATAAGATTTTCCTGTGCTTTTACAGCTGCGGTAACAGTTTCTTTAGCTTTATTTACAGCTAATTCTTTGATGTTTTCTTCTGTTAAGCTGTTTGCAATATCATTAAGTACCTTAGAGTAATTGCTGATTGTAAGTTTTTCTGCTTCAATTCCTGCGGCTGCAATTTGTGTATCGGCAGTTGAAAGCAGGGACACAAATACTTTTTTTGCACCGCCGTTAAGTGTAGAACTGTTTGAAGATAATTCAGTAAGTCCCTTTGCAAGTCTTTGCATACCGGACTTTAGCTTTAATGAGCCCTTGTCCAGTGATACCGCTCCTTTATCCAGTGTTACTGCACCCGTATTCAGAGCTTTAGCTCCTGAGTTCAGCTTTTTTGCACCTGCAGCCAAAGTTTTTACACCTGAAATTAAATCTCCTGATTTGTCAAGTAAAGTTGAAATTCCTTTATAAAGCTGTGATGAACCGTCAATTAGTTTATCAGTTGCAGCTGTAAGTTCATCAAGCTTTTTTGTAAGACTTTGGAGTTTATTGTCAGCTTTTGTAAATTCAACATTGTTGAAAATATCATTTGTAGCAAGGGTCATTGTGGTTGAAAGCTGAAAATCTGTAACATCTGCGGTAATATCAAAGGAAGATGGAATTTCAAAATCTTCAGACTCTATTCCTAAATCTTCTTGCAATCCCGGACAGGCAAACCCCACTGCAACTGTATGGTTGCCGTCATTAATCACCTTGCCGTTAGTAACCTGAACATTTCTGAAGCTGTTGTTGTCAAGTATCATACCTGTAAGAATCACAAAAGGAACGTAAATTTTTTCGTTTTTACCCTCAATGTTTTTAATTTCATACTGATTGTTTGTATATTCAAAATGCATTGTTACCTTACCCTGTTTGCCGGCAAGGTCTTTAGGACTGATATTTTTGCCGTCTAGTCTATAGCTTACACTAAGGTCAACAGGTATATCCTTTTCACTTGTACCTTGATAGTAAATATCATTTCCCTGTGCGTCCCATATACACATATTGTTTTTGTCTATTGTGTAGGTTTCATCACCTTTAAGATTTTTAATGTTTTCCAAATCAGACACATCATTAATTGTGTCAAGACGGTCTGTGTTTTTTATCCAGTCGCTGACGATAATCTTTTCGGCATTTCCCTGTGAGTCTGCAATTACATAAACAGTTTCTTCTTTTGTTAAATTGTTTTTGTCAGAGCTTAAGTCAGATGTGCTTTCATTTGCAGAATCTCCTTTGTTGTCAGTTGATATAGCTGAATTGTTTGAGCCTGCACTGTAAGCTGTCATACCTACACTTGCACAGAGAATAGTTATAATTAATGCGGCGGCTATAATTTTCTGCATTACATTTTTTGAGTTTTTCATATATGTTACCTCCGAAGTTATTACTTGCTTTTAGCTTTAAAACCCATACTTGTTATGACAATGATTTTGTCAAAGAGCATAAACATTGCGGGCAAAATCAGAATTACACAGAACATACTTATAATTGCGCCTCTTGCCATAAGCAGGCATAATGAAGAAATCATATCTACATTTGAGTAAACTGCTACGCCTATTGTTGCAGCAAAAAGTCCCATTGCGCTTACTATGATTGAAGGGATAGAGGTTTCAAGAGCAGTAGTAATCGAGCTTCGTTTACCATTACCCAAAGAGCGTTCCTTTTTATATCTTGTGGTCATAAGAATTGCATAGTCAACTGTTGCACCAAGCTGAATTGTACTTATACAAATCGGCGCAATAAACGGTAAAGTTTCACCAAAATAATGTGGCAAACCAAGATTAATAAAAATGGCAAATTCAATTACAGCAACTAATATGATAGGCAGAGAAATACTCTTTTCTACAATAGCTATAATTACAAAGATTGCAATAATAGAAATAATATTAACAACCTGAAAATCTATGTCGGTTATGTCAATCATATCGTTGATACAGGACGCTTCACCAATAAGCATACCCTTTTTGTCGTACTCTTTTATTATGTTGTTAAGCTCTTGAATCTGTTTGCTTACATTATCAGTGGCAGTTTTGTATTTGGAGTTAATAATCATAAGCTCCCAATTGTCACTTTTCAGAATTTCGGTTAAAGACTCCGGCAGCATTTCTTCAGGAATCATAGAGCCTACGATGCTCTCAAGTCCCAGAACATATTTTACACCTTTGACCTTTTTCATTTTATCCACCATATTATAAATTGATTTTGATGGCAAAGATGAATCAATCAGAACCATATGTGTTGTGCCTACACCAAAGTTATCCTTCAGCTTTGTATTTGCAATTATGTTGTCCATATCCTCCGGCAGGCTTTGCGAAAAGTCGTAATAAACTTCGTCGTTGGTTTTGTTATATCCGTAAAGTGCAGGGGCAACAAGGATAGCAAAAATAATAAGGAAAACAGGAAAAATTTTTACAATTTCCTTTGCAAGCTTTTTGGTCGGCGGAATAAGGGGTTTGTGCATAGTTTTTTTTAGGACTTTGTCCAGTATCAATATAATTGCAGGTAAGATTGTTACACAGCCCAGCACCCCGAGAACTACACCCTTTGCCATTACAATGCCAAGGTCGCGTCCAAGGGTAAAGGTCATAAAGCAAAGTGCAACAAAGCCGGCAACTGTCGTAACGGAGCTTCCTACTACAGATAGCAAAGTTTCCTTTATGGCAACTGCCATTGCCTCCTTATGATCAGGAAAATGAGTTTTCTGCTCTTCGTAGCTATGCCACAGAAAAATTGAATAATCCATTGTTACTGCAAGCTGCAATACAGCAGACAGAGCTTTTGTTATATAGGAAATTTCTCCGAGAAAGTAGTTGGTACCCATATTCAGAAGAATAGACATTCCGATGCTTACAAGGAATATGAAGGGTATTATCCAGTTGTCCATAAAAAGCAGCATTGCCCCCACTGCAAGTAAAACCGCAATGCCGACATAGATAGCTTCCTCACGCTCGCAAAGGTCACGTAAGTCTGTCGCCATTGCGCTTATACCGGAAACAAAGCATTGCTTACCGGCAATATCCTTAATTTGTGATATAGCGTCCATTGTTTCGTCGGCAGATGTTGAGGTGTCAAAAAACACTGCCATTAAAGTTGAGTTATCTGTGTTAAATGCATCATAGATTTTATTGGGCAGGATTTCCATGGGAACAGATAAATCTGCAAGGTCGCTATACCATAATACAGTATCAACGTGTGGGATTTTTTTAATGTTTTCTTCTAAATTGGTAATATCCTTGTTTTCCATATTTTCAATAATAAGAAAGGAAAAAGCACCCTTTCCAAAGTCGTCCATTAAATATTCCTGACCTTTTACCGTGTCAAGATTATCAGGAAGATAGTTGAGCATATCATAATTTACTCTTGTAAATATCATCCCAAGGAGCGAGGGTATCATAAGGGCCAGAGCAATTATCAGTATTGCAACTCGGCCTTTGACTACAGCTTTACCGAATTTCATAAAAACCCTTCTCTCTTAATATTTTAAAACACTTATTAAACCACTTAAAATTATATAAAAGGAAAATTAAAAATAAAACAGACACAAAAACCGCCGTGCCACAAATTTAGGCACGACGGAGCATTTGTACAAACTTATTATTATTTATCCGGATTTGAGCTTTGGGCACTCCTTAAAAAAGCTGTTTTCATAGAACCTTCGTAAAGTTCGCAAATACGTTTCAGCTTTGAGCTTAAGTCGTAATTCATTCCTGAACCAAGCCAGTCAATTGTAAATCCTACAAGCTGGCATTTGTAATACATTACGATTATCTCTTTGTCATCAGGATTTATATCATAATCTGCGGAGATAACATCAATATAATTTTTAACTGCTCTAAGTGAAATTCGCTCAAGATATTGTTCAAAAAGCCTTCGGCTGGCAGAATTATAAATGTGAAATACTGCTACCTTATTTTCTACAATAAAATCAATAGCAGCCATAAGACATTCGTAAATGCTTAGAGACAAGTCCTGATTTTGCAAAAGGCTGTCAGCCTGCTCCATAAGAATTTCCTCAACTAATGCCGGAATATCCGAATAATGGTAGTAAAAGGTGTTGCGATTGATTTGACAAAGCTCTGCAATTTCCTTTACTGTTATTTTGCTTATTGGCTTTTTGTTCAGTAATGACAAAAACGTTTGCTTAATGGCTTTTTCTGTAAGTGAAGGAATAATAAGTCACCTCTGATAATTATATTTTTAACATAATAACATAACAGGATATTTTTTTCAATGATTTAAGATATACGAGAGTTTCTCCTATTTTCTTGACAATATATGGCAGATTATTTATAATCATAGAGTATCAGTTTAAAAAAATGGATTTTTCATATTTTGTTGATTTAATTTTTAAGGCGGTAACTATGAATATTTGGCACAATATTTCACCCAAAAGAATAACTGTTGATAATTTTTACGCTGTAATTGAAATTTCCAAGGGAGGTAAAAATAAATACGAGCTTGACAAGGAAACAGGTATGCTTAAGCTTGACCGAGTTCTTTTTACATCTACTCACTACCCTGCAAACTACGGCTTTATTCCGAGAACTTATGCTGATGATAAGGATCCTCTTGATGTTCTTGTACTTTGTTCTGAAGCTATCCAGCCTATGACATTGGTTGAGTGCAAGCCTATAGGTCTGCTTAATATGGTTGATAATGACAGCTGTGACGAAAAGATTATTGCAGTACCTGTCAATGACCCAAATTATAACTGCTATAATGATATTAAAGAGCTTCCGCATCATCATTTTGAAGAAATTAAGCATTTCTTTCAGGTTTACAAAACTCTCGAGGCTGACACGGAAACCTCTGTAACTGAGTTCAGCGGGGTTAAAGAAGCTAAGGAGTGCATAAAAAAAGCCATCAAAAGCTATATTCAAGATTTCCAAATGGCATAACAATCATAAGCCGAAGGTATAAACATCCGGCTTTTTCTACTATAGAAAAACACTTCACATCTGTAATGCTAGGAAATGAATGTTTATATGGTTATGTTTTTCAAAAAAGAGCAAAGCAGTCTTTTCTTGACTTTTTTTGCACATTAATATATAATTCTGAATAAGAAAATTGTTTTGAAATTTTGAGTGTGAAAATATGAGGAAGCATAAGAATTATTATTCCCCAAGCGCCTATGATGTTCACAGAAACGCTTATAAGGCAAGGAAGAACACTATTGAGGACAAAGGGGAAAATACGGACAATATTGATGTACTTGTTATGGAGATTGACAAGGAGAATAAAAGACATCTGAAAACCGATCCCCCTTCTGCTCCCCTTAATGCAAAAAAAGCCCCAAAGGCAATTAACATTAAAAAGGAACACCGTTCCGTATATGATGAAATTGCCGAAAGACGAGAAAGGGAAAAACAGGCTAAAGTGAGTAATACTACTGTTAATTTCCGGCAGTCTAATGAGAATTATCTAAGCAAGCCTGATGAAGCTCAGAGTTCAGAGGAGTTTGAAAACGATGAGATCTTCAGCCATAGCCTGAGCTATGAACATAATGAAATTGAAAGCGGCTTTGATGTGAAGCAGGAATATGAGGTTAAAAGAAAAAACTGCACTAAACTGTGGGTAATACTGATTATACTGCTTTCATTCCTATGTATAGGTCTGTGTGGGTTGTATGCTTATCAGCAGGGATTATTTGACAGCCTATTGAAATGCATTGGATTTTGATATATAATATTGATATTCTAATATCTCTGAGGAGGAGATTTTATGAAAGTTCTCAAGAATATAATAACAGCTTGCTCGGCATTTGTAATTATAATTTCCGCTGTGCCTGTATTGACAAATGCACAGGTTGCTTATGACGTGAATATGGATTCAAAGGCTGATGTTAATGATGTAACAGCCTTGCAGAAATACCTTGTGGGATTTGGCGTTAGCATTGACAAAAGCCAAGCTGACGTTAATAATGACGGTGTGTTAGATATCAGAGATGCAACAGCTTTGCAGGTTGTTTTAGAAAAAATAACATCAACAGAAACTTCAACTGAAATTCCAAAGGAAACTGAGGATATCGGTGATTTGATTTTTTGATTTATGAATATATAAAAATAAGGGGCTGTCACATCACGTGACAGCCTCGTTTGTAATATGGCACAAGTTGGGAATATCACTTGTGTTTTTTGAACCTCTGACAGGAATAAGCTTTGGCATAGAAAAATATTCTTTGTGTTATTGTTATGGTATTATAATGCCCAGTTATAGTCCTGTTTTCGCATAATTTATACCTCAACAATTATAAAGCTTTGTGGACCTAAAGTCATTTTTTCCCAAGACTGTACACATTCACCTATTTTGTAAATCTCATTTTTTATCTCATATTCAAACTTAACGTCTGCAAGCCTGTCAAGAGGATTTACAAAAATTACATATTTTCCACGCTTGTATACAAAGGGGAAGGAATTCTTTTCAGCATACAGAATTTCAAGGTCGCCGTCTGCTCCAAGCTCAGGAAGCCTTTTGCGAAGCTTAATAATATCCTTTACCACCTTATAAATACTGTTTTTCTTTCTGCGTTGATTTTCAACAGTAGGAGCGTTTTCATCAGGATCAACAGGAATATAGGTTGTATCGCTTTCTGAAAAGCCTAGATTTTTACCTTTAGACCATTGCATTGGAGAACGTGAACCTGTACGGCTGTAGCCACCCTCAACACTGGTGAGTCCCTTAAGGTATCTCATTCCGATTTCGTCCCCATAGTAAAGGAAGGGTACGCCGGGCAAGGTGAAAATTGTAGCATAAGAAATTTTAATAGCTTCCTCATCAAGATAGGCTGTCATTCGAGGGGTGTCATGGTTACAGGTTAAGAAGCTGATGTAACCTTTATTCTTAGTACTTGTATAGAAAGGCATATATTCGTCAGTAAATCCACGTATATTGCCTTGTCCGTTTTTATTAAAGAAAGCACTTGAACCCCAATCGCCGGCTCTGAAAAGCTGATTGTATCCGTTGCCTATATGGTCAAGGTAGAAGTCACAATGAAAACCACCTTTGTTAATTGCGACAGGAGGGTTGCACCATTCTGAAACTAAAACTGCGTCAGGATATTCCTTGTCAAGCATTTCTCTGATATCTGCCCATATTGTTGCAGTGGGCTCTTTAGTATCATCATTTTTAACAAGAGAGTCAGCCATATCAACTCTGAAGCCGTCAGCTCCCTGGTCAAGCCAAAAGCGCATAATATCTTTTAAAGCCTCAACTGTAGCCTGGCAGTCAGGGTGATCCATAGGTAACTGCCACTGAGGACAGGTGATTTCAGCAAAGCCATAGTTTAGAGCAGGCTGACTGCTGAAATAGTTAACCATATAGTTGCCGTCACGCTCACAAAGTCCGCACATCATACGATACTGTGGAGGAGCATCCCAAACGGATTTTGTAAAAATATATCTGTTTGAAAATTTATTTTCCTTAGCTTGTCTTGCCTGTTTAAACCAAGGATGAGCGTCGCTTGTGTGACCGGGAACAAGGTCAAGGATAATACGGAGTCTTTTTTTGTGTGCGGTATTCAGCAGCTCTACAAGATCATCATTTGTTCCATAACGGGAAGCAACTTTTTTGTAGTTGCGAATATCATAACCTGCGTCCTTGAAAGGCGAATCAAAAACAGGGTTAAGCCATATTGAGTTACAGCCTAACTGTTTAACATAATCCAGTTTCTGTATAATACCCTGCAAATCCCCGATACCGTCGCCGTTGCTGTCATAAAAGCTTTGAGGATAAATTTCGTAAAATATAGCATCTTTTAACCATTTTGGCATACATATCATTCCTTACTTTTTTACATTCTAACATATTATACATTAATTATGCAACAGGTAAAGGAAAAAATATGTCTATTTTTATCCCTGAATTAATACTTATGTAAATATTCAATAAAAAATATATAACTTATGAGATGATGACCCCGCTTGTAAAGCTGCGAGGGTCATTTAGTGTTTCAGTGGGAGATTATACCTCCCACTGAAACACTAAGGAGCTAACGCCTCCCATCGCAGCTGCAATCTGTCGCAAGTTTCATTTCAATCAGGCTTGCCGGAGCGTTGCTTCGATTTCAACTCTTTTTATTAACTATTACTATTAGGAACTTATTGGTTTCCAATAATAATCACTTGCAAAAACAGTATAGGTTTCATAATATGGTAATAGGTGATAATTATGACTATTCAGCAGATTGACAGCTCCAAAATTCTTATAGTTCTCGGAGATAAGGATATGAGGGACTTTGCTCTGGAATTCGGTACAATGAGTCTTGACGACCCCCATTCAAGGAAAATACTGGAAAGTATATTAACCCTTGCCTGTACAAAAACAGGAATGTCAACAAAAGGTAAAAGAATGGTGGTTGAAGCCTTGCCTCATCCTGACGGCTGTCTGATACTCCTTACATTGGAAGCAAACAGAAAGCCGAGAGTTTATAAAATTAAAAGAAAAAAAAGAACAGTATGTGCTGTGTTTGAAAATGCTGAAGAAATAATAAGAGCCTCGGTAGTTTTGAAAAATAACATAAATGTTCCCAAAAACAACCTGTATTTTTATGGTGATAAATACTATCTTATATTAGACAGTATTCACATACCCGGTTCTGTTATGAGAGTGCTTAGGGAGTTTTCCGTTAAAGTTATCCAAAGCAATATTTTTTCTGCACGGATAAGGGAAAACGGCAGGCTTATTCTTAAGGACAAGGCTCATTGTCTTATAGGCAAGTATTTTAAATAGGCAGGAAAATCTATTTTACATTAAAGGCTGACATCTGTGGATAAACTGCACTTTCGGAAAGCTCCTCCTCAATACGAAGTAATTGGTTATACTTGGCAACGCGTTCACTTCTGTTGGGAGCACCTGTTTTAATCTGGCAGGTGTTCATAGCTACTGCAAGGTCTGAGATTGTTGTGTCCTCGGTTTCACCGCTTCTGTGAGAGGAAATAGCTGTGTATCCTGCTTTGTGAGCCATTTTTATAGCCTCTAGGGTTTCGGAAACAGAGCCAATCTGGTTTAGCTTAATCAGTATAGAGTTGCCGCAGCCAAGACTTATGCCCATTGCAAGTCTTTCTGTATTTGTAACAAACAAATCATCTCCCACAAGCTGAACCTTACTGCCAAGCACCCTTGTAAGCTTTTGCCAGCCTTCCCAGTCTTCCTCGTCAAGAGCGTCTTCAATAGAGATAATAGGATATTTTTCCACAAGACTTTTCCAATGGTTAATAAGATCATCTGATGTGAACTTTGTGCCTGCTTTAGGCAGAATGTACTGACCTTTGACATCTCCTTTCCATTCGCTTGCCGCTGCGTCAATTGCAATCATAAAGTCTTTTTTGGGCTCATAGCCGGCTTTTTTAACAGCCTCCAATATATACTTTATGGCTTCTTCATCATTTTCTAAGTCAGGTGCAAAACCGCCTTCGTCACCAACAGATGTGGCAAGTCCCTTTGATTTAAGAATAGACGCAAGGTTGTGAAATACTTCTGCACACCATCTTAGTGCCTCCTTGAAGTTTGACGCTCCGACAGGCATAACCATAAATTCCTGTACGTCAACTGTATTTCCTGCATGAGCGCCGCCGTTTAGAATATTCATCATTGGTACAGGAAGACGGTTGCCCGAAATGCCTCCCAGAAATCTGTAAAGGGGAATGTCAAGGGTTGTTGCCGCTGCTCTTGCTGCGGCAATTGATACTGCAAGTATTGCGTTGGCTCCAAGTTTTGACTTGTCCTTAGTTCCGTCTAAATTAATCATAGCCTTATCAACAGCATAAATATCCGATGCGTCCCTACCTATAAGGGTGTCGTTAATAAGGGTGTTGATGTTGTTTACAGCATTTGACACACCTTTTCCAAGGTACCTGTTTTTATCATTATCTCTTAGCTCCAATGCTTCAAACTCACCTGTTGACGCACCGCTTGGAGCTGTACCTCTTGCAGTTGTTCCGTCAGCAAGGACAACCTCTGCTTCAACAGTAGGGTTTCCGCGTGAGTCTAAAATTTCTCGTCCCATTACTTTTTCAATTTCCAAGCACATATTAAAATCCTTCCTTGTTTGTGAATTTGGAAATAGTTTATCCATATTTTACATATTTATACAGTTGAAGAAGATTGAAAAAAGGGCAGTGCATATCATTTGCACTGCCCTGGAAGTATATTATTTACAATTTACCATTTATAAGATTTATTGCCCTTTACAACAAATTTACCTGCGGAAAGGCTCATTGTATATTTTGCACCATACCTGCAATAGAGCTTGTTTTTGCTTACGGTAGTCTTGCCGTATTTGCTTGAGGTGTTTGTTGCAATATGAATACAGCATTTACCGCCGTAAATTTTGTTTTTGGAAATAGTGTTTTTATATTTTTTAGTAGTTGACGATTTACCGAAAAGTTCAACATTGAAGCCGTTGGAATATGGTGTTGAGTAGCGTTTGTTTTCTGTTACAATTTTATTGCCTGTAACAGTATAGCCTACTGTATTATGAAGTACTAAAGCTTCAGAGGTTGTGCCTGTAATAGTGTTGTCAATAATTTTTATATTTTTGTGCATTTTAATTTTTTTGTATGCGTCGTCAACATTTCTGTTTGCACATACTCCGCGGGAACTTTTTACTGTACAGTTTTTAACTGTAATGTTTTCACAGGCAGCTCCGTTTACAGCTTTTTTGCCATACTCTGTGTAAATTGACGGTGCAGTTCTCTTTGTTGCAACATCAATCTGTATTGCTTCCTCCAAAGATGTATCATAGCCGTGCTTTTTTATAGCCTTACAGGTACAGCCGTCAAAAACAACCTTTTTGCAGGCAATAAGTTCAATAGCATGTCCGTTAAGGTGAGTAGGAATTACTGCGTCCTTGATTTTAATGTTGTAAGCATGGAGAAAGCGGAAAGAAATGTTTTCGTTGTGTGTTTTGGTTTTCCATGTTCCTCCTGTGATTTTCAGGTTTTTCAGAGATTTGTAATTTGTTTTTTTGAAAGCATTACAAATAATAGGCTTTGTGTCACCGTCCTGTATAATAGTACAGTCGTTAGCCTCAATGGTTTTATTGTTTCCAACCCACAAAACTCTGTCAATATGTACCTTGCCTTTTTCCGGAAATACAATTTTTCTTTTGCTGTTTCCTTCCAAAAGCGCACATAAGGTTCTTCCGTTTTCAGCAGGATCCTTTGAAATTTCAAAATTTACAACTTCCTCTTTTGCAGCAGCTACATAAGCAGGGAATGTACTTCCTAAGATAATTACTGCCATTACCATTGTTAAGATTTTTAAAGATTTGTTTTTCATTGTTTGTACCTCTTTTTATAATAAATAAAATTTATTCCTGATTATACTTTTGGGGTTCGGTTTCGTAGATATTGTTGCCCTTGCTGTCAATTGCTACTACACAAGGAAAGTTTTCAACAACATATTCTCTTATTGCTTCTGTGCCTAAGTCCTCATAGCAAAGGAGCTTTTCCGATTTAATGCTTTTGGCAATCAAAGCTGCCGCACCGCCGATTGCTGCAAAATATACTCCGTGGTTGCGGATAATTGCTTTTACAACCTCTTTGCTTCTTGCACCCTTGCCTACCATTGCTTTAAGTCCCATATCCATAAGAGTTGGAGCATATTTATCCATACGATAACTTGAGGTTGGACCGGCAGGACCTACTGCGTAACCGGGCTTTGCAGGTGCTGGACCTACATAATAAATAGTTTCACCTATTATATTTACAGGAAAAGCCTCGCCCTTTTGTGCAAGGTCGTAAAGCCTTTTGTGGGCGGCATCTCTGCCTGTAATCATAGTACCGCTTAGGAGAACGCTGTCACCGGCAGTAAGGTCTTCTATTTGTTCATCAGTTAGGGGTAATGTTACTTTTTTCATACTGTCCTCCTATTATATTTCTTTACTTTTGTGTCTTGCAGCATGACAGCATATGTTTACTGCTACAGGCATGCCTGCAATATGTGTAGGACAGGTTTCAACATTAACTCCTATTGCAGTTGTACTGCCTCCAAGTCCAGCGGGACCAAAACCCATTTTGTTTATTCTTTTAAGGAGTTCTTTTTCCAGGTTTGCATAACGTGGGTCAGGGTTTTCTGTATCAATACTGCGGAAGGTAGCTTTCTTTGCAAGCTGAGCGCATCTTTCAAAGGTTCCTCCGATTCCTATACCTACAACAATAGGAGGGCAAGGGTTGGGACCTGCTTTCCTTACAGTATCCAGTACGAAGTCCTTTACACCCTCAATGCCATATGAGGGGGTCAGCATTTTTATTGCAGACATATTTTCGCTGCCAAAGCCCTTACCTCCGGCAGTAATCTTGATTTTATTTCCAGGTACAATCTTTGTGTGAATAATGACAGGGGTGTTGTCCTTTGTGTTTATTCTGTCAAAAACAGGGTCGCTTACTACACTTTTTCTAAGGTAGCCCTCACCGTAGGCTTCTTTTGCACCCTGCTGAACGGCATCCTCAAAGCTACCGTTTTCGATTACAACCTTGTCTCCGTATTCCACAAAAAGTATTGCCATTCCTGTGTCCTGACAAAGGGGAATCTGTTCTGATGCAGCTATTTCGTCGTTTTTAATAATTTGAGACAAAACACTTTGTCCTACAGGACTTTTTTCATGATCTCTTGATTTTTTTAAGGCGCAGAGAATATCGTCGCCGATATAATAGTTACAATCAAGGAAAAGATTTTTAACAGTTTCCTTAACAGTTTCAGCTTTGATTTTTCTAATTTCCATTTTTTCACCGAAATTCTGTTATCTTTTTTATTATTATAATAATTCAGCTTATTAAAATCAAGAGTTTTTCTTTTCATTTTCTCTTTAATATGTTATATTATGATTGAGATATAAAATTTTTGGAAATTTTAAATTAATCAACATATGTTTATCACATTGTGATTTTATTATAACAGTGGAATTACCAGACAGGAGGGCTTTGTATGAGCAAGATTTTAGTAGTTGATGATGAGTTTCGTATTCGTCAGATTATAAGAAAATATGCAGAATTTGAGGGTCACACAGTTGAGGAAGCTGTTGACGGAATGCAGGCAATTGAGGTGTGTCGTAAAAATTATTATGACTTGATTATTATGGATGTTATGATGCCCGAGCTTGACGGATTCTCTGCTTGCAGAGAAATCAGAAAATTCTCACAGACGCCTGTGATTATGCTTTCTGCCCGTGGTGAGGAATATGACAAAATCCACGGATTTGAGCTTGGATCTGACGATTATGTTGTAAAACCCTTTTCTCCAAAGGAACTTATGATGCGTGTTAATGCTGTTATTAAACGCAGCAACGCAAGGGAAAATACTGAAAAAGATGTTTTCATTTATCAGGGACTGAATGTAGATTTTTCTGCAAGAATTGTTACGGTTGACGGAACCAGAGTTGAAATGACTCCAAAGGAATATGACCTGTTTTTTTATATGGTTAAAAACAAGGGAATTGCTTTAACAAGAGAAAAACTGATTTCTGAGGTATGGGGTTATGACTTCTTTGGGGATGAAAGAACCCTTGATACCCACATAAAGCTGCTTAGAAAGTCTCTTGGTGAATATAGTAACTGCATAGTTACTCTCAGAGGAGTTGGATATAGATTTGAAGCGAACTAAAAAACAGAGCAAATGGTCGTTACTTCCCCTAAAGTACAAGCTCAGTATATATTTCTTCGCTTTTTCAGCTTTAATGCTTGCTTGTTTGTGGATATTTCAGATAGCGTTTCTTGAAATGTGTTACACAGGAATTAAGCTTAATCAGGTAAAAAGCTGTGCCGCAACCATTTCTGCAAGCATTAAAAAGGGAACGGACACTACAGATACTATAAATCTTTTGTCAAAAGAAAATGAAATGAGCGTGTATGTATATAACTCCACAGAGGCTATTATGGTTCAGCAGTATGCAAGCGACTATAATAATCCTACAGGACATTCTGAAATGGCAATGCATATGGCTTATGATTATTACAGGCTTGCCGAGAAAAACAATGGAAAATATATTACTACGGCATCTTTTTCTCAGGAAAACAAGCATAAATTTAGTTCCTACAAAACTATCGGCTCAAGTGATGACGAGGTACCGGACTTTGAAAGTGACATTAATCAAAAACAAGGCTCCGGGAGCAGGTCAAATATCGCAAATATGGTTTATGCGGAAATTATGAGTCTTGACGAAAACAACGAATGCTTTTTGCTTATTACGGCAATGATTACCCCTGTAAACGCTGTTGTAGATACTTTAAGATTACAGCTTACTATAGTAAGTGTAGTTTTTGTTATTCTGTCGATTATACTGGCGTTTATAGTTTCAAAACACATTTCAAAACCTCTTGGAGAAATAAATACTGCAGTAAAGGAACTTGCAAGGCAGAACTATGATATTGAGTTTTCAGGCAATGGCTACCTTGAGGTTAAGGAACTTAGCGATACTCTTAACCTTACACGACAAGAGCTTAAGCGAGTTGAAAAGCTGCAGCAGGAGCTTATTGCAAATATTTCCCATGATTTGCGTACACCTCTTACAATGATAACAGGCTATGGAGAGGTTATGCGTGATTTACCAGGAGAGAACACACCTGAGAATATCCAGGTAGTAATTGACGAGGCTAACAGACTTACAAGTCTTGTAAACGATATGCTTGATTTGTCAAAGCTGAAATCAGGGGCTATGGAGCTTGAACAGGTGCAGTACAGCTTGACTGACTCAATCAACGAAATATTCAAACGATACGGAAAGCTGAGAGAGCAGGAGGGTTACGACATTCAGTTTATAGCTGATAAAAACGCTTTTGTATTTGCAGATGAAATTAAAATCGGTCAGGTAATTTACAACTTTATCAATAATGCAGTAAATCATTGCGGCGAGGATAAGAAGGTTATTGTTACACAGAAAGTAAGTATGGGTAAGGTAAGAGTTGAGGTAACTGATCACGGCGAGGGTATCCCTGAAGATAAGCTACACGATATTTGGGACAGATACTACAAGGTTGATAAGATTCATAAGCGTGGTGTCATCGGCACAGGATTAGGACTGTCCATTGTAAAGAGAATACTTGACCTGCACAGCGCACGTTATGGTGTTAAGAGCAAGGTGGACAGCGGATCAACTTTCTGGTTTGAGCTTAAATGCACAACAACTCTGCCTTTGCCAAAATCCAATCAGCAATAACTGATTATGAAAAACTATATCAAGAAACGCCCATATCCTGTATATGGGCGTTTCTCTTTTGATAAGGCACAATAATTGTGGGTTTATGCAGTTTCTTGACACTGCATTTTGTCGCTTGTTTGTCGCTTAAATCTGCT
>CAYRTG010000008.1:0-43676 GCA_964427365.1 uncultured Ruminococcus sp.
AAGGTAAAGATTACTGTTAAGTAAATTCCTGAATCTTCTGTTTATCTAAACAAATAAATCAGCACCGGAGAGTTTGCTCTTCGGTGCTTTTTTAGCAGTATAACCTATTTAACGATGTTCCCATCCTCTTAGGCGGTGGGGAACATTCAGGATTCATTGGGGAATATAATCTCCCAATGAATCCCCTGAGGAGCTAAAGCTCCTGCGGTGAGGTTGCCTCGTCGCAGCCGATGAATAGCAAGCTTACATCGGGCTTTGCTCCTAGTTAAATAAATAAAATTTACTGTAATTAATATTAAAAATTAAGGCTTAAGGTAATTCGTAAAATAATTGAGGCAAATATAAAATATTGGCAAAAGCAAAGAGCTACGTATGTAGCTGAAACCGATAAAGAAATTAAGACTTTTATTACCCTACACAATGAAATTTCACTAATAAAAATTATAACAAAGCTTGAAGTGGGTATCTTCAAGCCTTGTTATTATACATACTATAATATTCAATATTTTACTATACAGCGGATCTTTCCTCAGCAGCCTTTTCAAGGTATTTACATATAGAAACCGTTGTCTGAGTGGATGAATAATTACGGCACACTGTAGGAACAATTGAGCCAAGCTCATACTGTCTTGCCTTAGTAAACAATGCTCCTGCAAAATACTCCTCAGAAAGCTCCTTAGGTTTAAGTCTGTCAAACTTGTTTGGCATGCGAAAATAGTAATTATGATACACAAGCCCCGGAACACAAACTGTTGGGGTAGCTCCTGATAAAATTATACAATTTCCCGATAAGGGTAGCAATTCTTTTATCTGCATTGGCGCTATTACCAGGTCACAATCCATTAACTGAATACGATTGCTGCTGATTTGCACAGTTGCTCCTGTTTCATTATTAATTCTCTGAATTTCATCATGAAAAGCTGTAAGATTGTCAGAAACCACAATAACATTTGAACTGTACTTTAGCAATCCTCCCAGTATCTGAGTACACTCCCCCTTTGGATCAAAAAATCCGGTTTTAATAATGTCTGCCTTTTTTCCAAGCCTTGACAGCACATAAACTCCAAAATTCCCTGACAGTCTGATTTTGAAATTTTTATTGTCGAACCGCTTAAATCCAAGCTCTATGGGAAGAATTATATCTTCACTGCATAACAGATGGTTTCGCTGTGAACCTACAATTGAGTCCAGTTTAAACCAGTCAATTTTGCCTGTACGGTTTATATATGTAATATGCCTTAGTGCCACTCCCCTTGCACTTTTCACTTCTGTTTTCACAGAATTTCCTCTGATTTTGTTATAAATATTCTTATACCAGCTTTCTTTTGGTAAAGTTTCAATAGTTAAAGCAGTAAGCATAAAATAACCCCCACATACATTCTCGTATTAATATATGCGGAGGTTTTCATTTTTATTTATATAAAATAATTTTAATTAATATTCACTCATTGGATTGTAAACCGCACCGTTAAGTCTTGTTTCAAAATGAAGATGCGCACCTGTTGACCACCCTGTAGAACCTACATAGCCTATGGTCTGACCTTTGCTTACGGAAGCGCCTGTTGAAACAGAAGCTGAGGACAGATGACCGTAAAGTGTTGTTTTTCCGCCTGCGTGTGAAATAATTATGTAGTTACCGTATCCACCGCCGCAGCCGCAAGAACCTGATTTACCCCAGTTATGGCTACAGCTGTTGTTTGAAGCAATTACAGTACCGCTCGATGCGGCTACAACTGTTGCACCCATAATACCGCTGCCTGAAATATCAATACCCTTATGGCTGTAACCACGGTTTTCATTGAATGGTGAAATGACATAGTAAAAACCGGGAGTTGGCCATGTAAATCCTGATGATGAAACATTAACATTCTCCTGTGAGTTTGTTGTACCTCCTGTATTTTGCGAATTATTATTGTTGTTATTTTTATCAGCTGTATCTTCCAACTTCTTATAGTAAGCTGACAACTGACTTTGAACTTCTTTTTCCTGAGCATCAAACTTATTTATCATTGATTCAGCATCATTTTTATCGGAATAAAGTGATGCAAGTACTTCCTTGTTCTTTTCTAAGAGTGTAGAAAGTTTATTCTGTTTTTCCCGGAGTACGCTCTGTGCGTCCTCCTGTTCCTCGCGCTGAACTACAAGCTCTGCCTTTTCATCGGCAACAGAATCAAGCTGAGTTTTTATTTCATTTATAAGCTTCTGATCATATTCTGATAAAGTTTCAATAAGCTCATATTTATCAAGAAAGTCTGAAAAGTCCTTTGCACCTAAGATAATATCAAGGTCTGATGTATCTCCTGCCATATATATTTCACGAATACGAAACTTAAGAGCTTCCATCTGCCTCTTGATTTTTTTCTTTGCCTTATTAATTACAGCCTGTTTTTTTGCAATGCTTGAGTTAAGCTCAGAAATATGCTTATGATATGTACTGATTTCTTTAGAAAGAACTCCAATCTGATTAACAAGAGTTTCGCTGTAAGACTCTTTGCTTTCGATATCGGAATTAGTTTTATTAAGCTGTTCCTGATATTTTTTCTCTTTTTCCTGTAGCTCATTAATCTGTTTTTTGTAGCTATCTGCTGTAGTATCTGCAGAAGTCAGAATTAAAGACATTGGAGCTAAAAGCATAATTGCAACAAGTATTGCCGACAATATTTTCTTCATATAATCTCTCCTTTATCAGCAAAATTAAATTTACCAGCCTAAAATCTCGTTTCCTTCTTTTTTAAGATATTTACGAATTGAAATAAATCCTGAAAGTGCGCCTATAATCACACCTGCTAATGTGAATATTCCTGCTGTGTACCAAACAATATTAGTAAACGGAATTGCGGGGAATCTGATAATATGTACGATAATTTCCACGATTCCGTCATACAAAAACAACATTGCTACTGTTGAAAGAATTGCTGCTATAAGTCCTATTATAACTCCTTCAACAATAAACGGAATACGTACAAAAGCATTTGTTGCACCTACCGACTTCATTATACTGATTTCAAAACGACGTGTATGCATTGTTGCACGAATTGTATTAGAAATAATAAACAATGAAATAATGCCCAAAACAACAACTATTGCAATGCTTAAAATTCGCACCAAATCGTTTATAGATGTTAGCTTTTTAGCAGTTTCAGAATGACTTGATACTTTGCTTACACCCTCAATCGCTCTTATTTCTTTAACCGTGCTGTCATATTTAGACAAATCCTCCATAGTGATTTTGTATGCATCAGGCAGAGGATTTTCATTTTTCATATTTTCAAAAACTTCTTTTCCCAGCTTATCCTTATATCTTTCAAATGCCTGTTCTTTTGAATAAAATTTTGCCTCAGTTACATTATCAACATTTTCAATATCTCTGCCTATATATACAGCTTCAACATTTGAAACATTATCCTCAAGATAAACTGTAGTTTCGTTTTTACCCCCTACAGATTCTACTATATTGGCAACATTCATAGAAAACAAAACCGCACTGCCTGTAAGAACAAGACAGGAAATAAGGACGCAAACGGAGGCAACACTCATAAGGCGGTTATTCCATACATTTTTAATGCCCTCTTTAATAAGATAGCCTAAACCGCTTAAACGCATTACTCACCCTCCTCATTAACTTCTTCTGAATCATCAATGTCATCAAGCTCTTCGTTAATAAAGTTGAAATCATCGTCAGTATATTCAATTTCTTCTTCCTTTTCAATAATGTTCTTTGTATCGCTTACCACCTTGCCTTTATCAATAACAACTACTCGTTTGTTAAAATGACGAACCAAATCGTGCTCGTGAGTTACCACAAGGATTGTAGTACCTTGAGCATTAATCTGTGATAAAAGCTCAATAATTTCAAAGCTCATTTCGGGGTCGATATTACCTGTAGGTTCGTCTGCAATAATAATTGCAGGGTTGTTTACCAAAGCACGTGCAAGGCTTACTCTTTGCTGTTCACCGCCGGACAGCTCACTTGGATAGCTTTTTGCCTTATCAGCTAATCCTACCAAATCAAGAATGTACGGTACTCTTAATTTTACTGCAGAGGGACGTGTGCCGATTGCACGCATTGCAAAAGCCACATTATCATATACAGTCATTTTATTAATTAATCGGAAATCCTGAAATACTATACCCATACTGCGACGCAGATAAGGAACCTTACGGCATTTCATTGTAGAAACATTCTGACCGTTTACGATAACAGTACCTCTTGTCGGAGTTTCCTCGTGCATTATCATTTTTAAAAATGTACTTTTACCTGCACCGGAAGCACCTACAATAAACACAAATTCACCTTTCTCAATGGTAATACTTGTATTATTTAAAGCGTGAGTGCCTGATGGAAAGGTTTTTGATACATTACAAAATTCAATCATCTTATCCATATTTCACCTACAAATTCAAACAGAAACTGCCCGACTGTATCGGGCAGTATAAAATAACTACTGAACAGCTTCCGCCCGCTATTAATATTTGGTTGGGTTAGCTGATAAATACTTTTTAACCATTAGGGCTACCTTAAATACGATAGCGTCTTCAAATTCACGAAGGTCAAGACCTGTGAGCTTCTTAATCTTTTCAAGACGATACACAAGTGTGTTACGATGTACAAAAAGCTTACGTGAGGTTTCAGAAACATTCAGGTTGTTTTCAAAAAACTTCTGGATTGTAAACAGAGTTTCCTGATCCAAAGTTTCAATTGAACCACGCTTGAACACCTCTTTAAGAAACATATCACATAGGGTTGTTGGGAGCTGATAAATCAAACGTGCAATACCAAGGTTATCATAGCTTATAATATTGCGCTCTGTGTCAAATACCTTACCTACCTCTAAAGCAACCTGTGCCTCCTTAAAGGAACGTGCAAGGTCTTTAATACCTGTAACAGCAGTGCCAATACCAACTACGCAATGAGTATAAAACTCTGATGACAGGGTGTCAACAATTGAAGAAGCAAGTTTCTCAAGGTCTTTGCTGTTTGTGGATTCATTAATTTCCTTAACAAGTGTAATCTCAGTTTCGTTAATGTTAATAACAAAATCTTTTGACTTGTCCGGAAAAAGATTTTGGATAATATCAATAGCTGAAACGTCGGTTTTCGACGTAATCTTTATGAGAAGACAAACTCTTGTAACATCAGAGTTAAAATGGAGCTCTCTTGCTTTAAGATAAATGTCACCAGGAAGAATATTATCCATAATTACGTTTTTAATAAAGTTAGAACGATCATATTTTTCATCGTAATACTGCTTAATGCTTGTAAGAGAAATAGCTAAAATCTGAACATATCTCTGAGCATAATCATCGTTACCCTGAACAAATACAGCATACTCAGCCTTTGTGCTGTTTCCAAAAGACTTATATGTATATCCGTTAATAACAAATGGAACAGTTGAAATCAAAGTTTCAGTGTTAATGTTTTCATTAACCTCTCCGATTTTGCCAAGCTCAGAGCAAGCAATAATTACTGATGTTTCATCAATAACGCCGATTGTTCTGTCAATAGCGTCCTTCATTTGGTGAATAATTCCCTGAAATAATCTGTTTGACATATGTATTCCTCACTTCTGCTTATATTTTATCAGCAAAAATATTAATCATAGAATAAAAAACTATATATTAATTTTACACAAAAGCGATTGAAAAATCAACCTTTATCACAAAATTAATTGAAATTTTTTATAGAATTTGCCGAAAGCTGGAAAAAGTTGCACAAAAACAGGCAGGATATTTGCAAAAATCTAAAACCGGATTTTTTAAAATACTTTAAATTACTAATTAAAGTATTTTATACGCAGTAAAATCTAAAAATAATAAAGACTTCTCCACAAAAGAGAAGTCTGACATATTAATCTTATATTTTATTGAAATATATTTCAACAGATTTTACTGCATTTGCTCCGTCTGACACTGCGGTTGATATTTGTCTTAGGGGCTTTGTACGTATGTCGCCTGCTGCAAAAAAGCCTTTGGAAGAAGTTTCACAGCTTTCCTCGGCTATTACAAAACCATGCTTATCAAGATCTGCTATACCCTGAGCCAGTTTTGTATCTGCTTTAATTCCAACTGCTATAAATACACCGTTTACATCAAGGCTTTCTCCTGTATCAAGTAACACCTTTTCCACCCTGCTGCTACCTATAATTTCCTTAACATTTGCATTTGGGACAAACTTTATCTTATCATTTGAAAAGACTTTGTTCTGCAAATATTTTGCTCCTCGCAGTTTATCTCTACGGTGTATAAGATACACTTTTTCACATATATTGGCAAGATATAAAGCCTCCTCACAAGCAACATCTCCACCGCCTACAACTGCTGTAACTTTATTTTTAAAAAAGTTTCCGTCACAGGTCGCACAATAGCTTACACCCTTACCTGTAAACTCTGCTTCACCTTTAACCTCAAGGCAACGTCTTACAACACCTGTTGCAAGAATTATAGACTTAGCTTCATAGCTTCCGCCGTAGCATTTCACGGTGTAGCTTTCATCAGCTTTTATTATTTTCAAAACCTCATCATTAATAAATTTTGCACCTGCTTTCTCAGCATGCTTACGAAAAATCTCCGATAACTCAATTCCACTGAGGTTTTCAAAACCAAGGTAATTATTTACTTCCGCAGTATTAAGAACCTGACCTCCTGACATTGGATATTTTTCAATAACCAAAAAGTCCATACAAGCGTTTGAAGCATAAACTGCTGCTGAAAGTCCTGCGGGTCCGCTGCCGATTATAATCAAATCTTTCAATCTGCGTACCTCAACAGTATCTCTCTTAGATGATTTTCAGACTGAACACCAACAGATTGCTCAACCAATTCCCCATTTTTAAAAATAATCAATGTTGGAATACTCATAATTCCATATTGAGAAGCAAGGCTTTCTTCTTCGTCAACATTAACCTTATAAAAATCGAATTTATCAGACATCTCATCGCTTAGCTTTTCAACAACAGGAGCTAACATTCTGCAAGGTCCGCACCAGCTTGCCCAAAAATCCACCAGCACCGGCTTCATACTGTTTAACACCTTACTGTCAAATTCCTCTGTAATTAACGTTTTTACCATAATATCATCCTCCTATTATCCCTCGCCAAAATGGCGAGGGATAATTATGTTTATATTCTAACCGATTATCAGCCTTTTACTACTTCTGTAATAACTTTTTTAATATTAGTTTCTGTAAGACCGAATTTTTCAAGAAGCTCCCAAGCAGGTCCGCTGTAACCAAAACGGTCATTTACACCGATACGTGTAACCTTAACAGGACACTCACTGCTTACAACCTCACATACTGCATCAGCAAGTCCGCCGATAATATTATGCTCCTCAACAGTGATAATTTGTCCGCATTCCTTTGCAGCCTTGATTATGATTTCACGGTCAATTGGCTTGATTGTATGAATATTGATAAGGCGAGCATTAATACCCTCATTCTCAAGAGCGAAAACAGCTTTTCTTGCTTCATTTACTACAAGACCTGTAGCAATTACTGCAACATCATTGCCTTCGTGAAGAGTAATTCCCTTACCAATTTCAAATTTATATACAGAAGGGTCATTAAAGCTGTCAATGGCAAGACGCCCTAAACGGACATATACAGGTCCGTCAAGGTTGATAGCAGCCTTTGTAGCTTCCATCATTTCATAATGATCGGCAGGGTTAAGAACAGTCATTCCCGGAAGTGTTCTCATAAGCGCAATATCCTCAAGACATTGGTGAGTTGCACCGTCTTCACCTGTAGAAATACCTGCGTGTGAGCCTGCAATTTTTACATTCAGGTGAGGATACGCTACAGAATTTCTAATCTGCTCGTAAGCACGTCCTGTTGAAAACATTGCAAAAGAAGCAGCTATGGGGATTTTGCCTGCAGCTGCAAGACCTGCTGCAACACCTATCATATTTCCTTCTGCAATTCCGCAATCCTTGAAACGCTCAGGAAATTCCTTCTGAAAAATTGAAGTCTTGGTTGCTACTGCTAAGTCAGCATCAAGAACAACTATATCATTATTAGTTTTTGCCATTTCACAAAGAGCCATACCAAAACTCTCTCTGGTTGCCTTACAAATTACATCTGCCATTAAAGCTCAGCCTCCAGTCTTTTAATCTCATCCTCAAGTTCCTTTGTTGCTACAGCAAACTCTTTATCATTACAAGCCTTGCCGTGCCAACCAACCTGATTTTCCATAAAGCTTACACCTTTACCCTTTACAGTCTTTGCTAAGATAGCAGTTGGCTTTTTCTTAGTGGTCTTTGCTTTCTCAAGAGCAGCTTCAATCTCGTCAAAATTGTGACCGTCAATTTTTACAATCTCAAAACCAAAGGATTCAAACTTCTTATCCAGAGGCTCAATACCTGCAACCTCCTCAACAGTGCCATCAATCTGAAGTCCGTTCATATCTACGATTACAACAAGGTTATCAAGCTCGTTATGAGCTGCAAACATTGCAGCTTCCCAAACCTGTCCTTCTTCACATTCACCATCACCTAGAACCGTATATACTCTATAGTCTTTATTGTCAAGTTTTGCAGCTAATGCCATACCACAGGCTGCTGAAACACCCTGTCCTAAAGAACCGGAGCTCATATCAATTCCCGGAGTACCTTTCATGTCAGGGTGTCCTTGAAGCATTGCTCCAACGTGTCTTAAGGACTCAAGCTCTTTCCAGTCAAAATATCCCTTAAGGGCTAATGTAGCATAAAGACTTGGACAACAATGTCCCTTTGAAAGAACAAAACGGTCTCTGTCAGCCATTTTAGGATTTGAAGGGTCAACATTCATTTCCTTAAAGTACAAATATGTAAAAATATCTGCTGCTGACAGCGAACCGCCTGGATGACCGGACTTGCCGTGATATGTACCGATTACTGCGCCCAGCCTTGATTTTGCTGCAAGAATTTTAAGCTGTGTTACATCTTTGCTATTCATATAATGACTCCTCCTGTTGAGTTATTCACATACGTTAATATATTAACACAGATTATTCAACATATTTTTCACTTAAAGAAAATTATATATAACTGTTGAATGTATTTTAATAATGTGTTATAATTTCAGTGGTTTTGTATGAAAAATTGACAATCGAGGTGACGCTATGCTTTTATGCACAGATGTCGGAAATACAAACATTAAATTTGCTCTGTATGAAAGGGATAAGCAGATTGTAAAACTAAGATTTGCTACTGACCCAAGCAAAACCGAAGATGAATTTGCGGTTGAGCTTTATACAATTTTTCAGATAAACAGAATTGATATTGCAAAAATTGAGGGGTCAGTAATTTCAAGTGTTGTACCAAAGGTTACTAACTCTTTGGTACAAGCCATAAAAAAAGTAACTTATCAGGATACTTTGGTTTTAAGTTCCGGAGTAAAAACAGGTCTTGACATAAGAATTGAAAATCCTGCAACCTTAGGCTCTGACTTAGTGGCAATGTGCGTTGCAGTTAAGAAAATGTATTCCTGCCCTGCTGTGGTTATCAGCTTAGGCACAGCTACAACAATTGTATATATGAATTCTCAAAGGTGCTACTGCGGCGGTTCTATCAGCCCGGGAGTTTCAATTTCTTTAGATGCTCTGACAAGCAACGGTGCCTTACTTCCAAGTATAGATTTAAAACAACCTAAGCAAATAATCAGCACCAATACTGTTGAATGTATCAGAAGCGGAGTGATTTTGGGAACAGCAAGTATGATTGACGGCATGATTGATAAATATTCTAAAGCAACAGAAACACATCCTACTTTAATCGCAACAGGCGGTCATGCAACTACAATTATCCCAAACTGTAACCATAAAATTATAATAAATGATGATCTTGTTTTAGAAGGCATAAAAATTATTTATGAAAAAAACAAATAATTTAAATCGGAGCAACGCTCCGAAAAACCTGTTTGAAATGGAGCTTGCGACAGATTGCAGTTGCAGGGAAGAATTAACTCCTCGGTATTTCAGTGGGAGATTATAACTCTCACTGAAATAGTGAATGATACCCGACGCTTTAGAAACGGGGAATATCATCGCATAAGTATCGCATAAGTTATAACTCACAGCAATACCGTGGTATTGCTGTATTTTATTGCATTATTAAAGCTTTTGTGTTATTATACATAATGGATAGTATTCGTTTGAAACTGTACCTATAAAGAACCATATCCTTCAAGTTGCTTATATCTTTTGAATAAGACTACATAATATAAGGATAATGGCAAAGGTAAGAACTTCTTGCAAAACAATGTAAGGCGAACACTCTCTAATACTAATTAAGATTAAGGAGATACTTACCATGAAAAAAACTGTAACAACCTTTGCAAAGGCAAAAACAAATGGAGAAAAACTCACAATGCTAACTGCATACGACTACTCTACGGCAAAGCTTCTTGACCAAGCAGGAATAGACTCAATTTTGGTTGGGGACTCACTTGGCAATGTAATTTTGGGTTATGAAGACACAACCTTCGTTACAATGGACGATATGATTCACCACGGTGCAGCTGTTTCTCGAGGTGCAAAAGATGCACTTGTTGTAGTTGATATGCCTTTTATGTCTTACCAAACATCGGTATATGATGCAATTGTAAATGCCGGCAGACTTTTAAAAGAAGGTCATGCAAACGCTGTTAAACTGGAAGGCGGCACAGAAGTTTTTGACACAATTAAAAAAATCACAGAAGCAGGCATACCTGTTATGGCACATATTGGATTAACTCCGCAGTCAATAAATGCTTTCGGGGGGTACAAAATTCAGGGTAAAGATGAAGCTTCTGCAAGAAAGCTTATTGAAGATGCAATATCCGTTGAAAAAGCCGGTGCTTTCGCAGTTGTACTGGAATGTGTTCCTGCAGCACTTGCTGAATTTGTTACAGAAATTCTTAATATTCCAACAATTGGAATTGGTGCAGGCAACTGTTGTGACGGTCAGGTTCTTGTTTATCACGATATGTTGGGAATGTTTTCTGACTATACTCCTAAATTTGTAAAAAGATATGGCAACATTGGTGAATCTATGGTTGCGGCATTTAAAGAATATATTGATGAAGTAAAATCCTCCGCATTCCCATCTGAGAAACATATATTTTCGATTGATGAAAGAATAATGAACAAAATAAAAGAGGAATACAAAAATGATTAATATTTTAAATACAATAGAGGAAACAAGAGCACAGGTTAAATTATGGAAATCCCAGGGTATGACAATAGGCTTTGCTCCTACAATGGGGTATCTTCACGAAGGTCATCTTAGTCTTATCAAAAAAGCGGTTGCAGAAAATGACAAGGTAGCTGTCAGCATTTTTGTTAATCCGACTCAATTTGCCCCTAATGAAGATCTTGAAAGCTATCCAAGAGATTTGCAGGCTGACATCAAGCTATGTGAAGATGCCGGTGTTGATGTGATTTTTCACCCTGAACCTGAGGAAATGTATCCGGCAGGATTCTCAACAAAAATAGTTATGGAAGGATTAACAAAGGAGCTTTGCGGAAAAACAAGACCCACTCACTTTGGTGGGGTTTGTATTGTGCTGAGCAAGCTATTTAATATAATTAATCCTGACCGTGCTTACTTTGGTCAGAAAGACGCACAGCAGCTTGCAATTGTCAAAAGAATGGTTATGGATATGAACTTTGACATTGAAATTATCGGCTGCCCCATTATTAGAGAAGATGACGGTCTAGCTAAAAGTTCAAGAAACACTTACCTTAGCAAAGAAGAAAGACAAGCCGCATTAATACTTAACAAATCCATTAAGCTAGGTGAACAATTAGTAAGAGATGGTGAAAGATCATCTGCTAAAATCATTATTGCTATGAAAGAAAAAATTTCAACTGAGCCATTAGCAAAAATCGATTATGTTAATGTTGTAAACGCATTAAATATTGAACCAATTGACACTTTAAAAGGCGATGTACTTGTAGCAATTGCTGTTTATATTGGTAAAACCCGCCTTATTGATAACTTTACAGTAACAGTCTGAAAGGAAATCATTTATGCAAATCACACTTTTAAAAAGCAAAATTCACCGAGCTGTTGTCACTCAGGCAGACCTTAATTATATTGGTTCAATTACCATTGATCAAGCACTTCTTGAAAAGTCAGGCATAGTTGAATATGAAAAAGTACAAATTGCCGATATTAATAACGGAAATCGTTTTGAAACCTATGTCATTGCAGGCAAGAAAAATTCAGGATTAATCTGTCTAAACGGTGCTGCAGCACATTGTGTTGATATTGGTGATAATATCATAATTATGAGTTATGCACAGCTTGATGAACAAGAAGCTGAAAGACACAAACCAACTGTTGTGTTTGTAGATGAAAACAACAAGCCCGTGAGAGTTACATTATACGAAAAACACGGAACATTAAAGGATTTGATTTAATTGTTTAAAAATAAAAATATTATTCTCGGTGTAACAGGGAGTATTGCCGCTTATAAATCTGCTAACCTTGCCGGTATGCTTATAAAAAAGGGTTGCAATGTTCATGTTATTATGACCAAAAATGCAACTAATATCATCAACCCTATTACATTTGAAGAACTTACAAAAAACAAATGCATAGTAGATACATTTGACAGAAATTTTCAACACAATGTTGCACATATCTCTATTGCAGAAAAAGGAGATGTTTTCATTATTGCTCCGGCTTCTGCAAATATTATCGGCAAAATTGCTTCCGGTATTGCTGACGATATGCTTACAACCACTATTATGGCAGCAAAATGTACTAAAATCATTGCACCTGCAATGAATACAAATATGTTTGAAAACTCTATAGTTCAGAATAATCTGAAAAAGCTTCGCAATTACGGCTATATTATCATTCCGCCTGAAGAAGGTTTGCTGGCATGTGGCACTATCGGAAAGGGACGACTTCCAAAAGAAAAAACTCTTATTGACTATATTGAAAAAGCACTTTTTAACAACAAGGATTTGGAAGGCAAAAAAATCCTTGTTACAGCCGGACCAACACAAGAAGCCATTGATCCCATACGCTATATAACAAACTACTCATCCGGTAAAATGGGTTATGCTGTTGCACGTGCGGCAATGCTACGTGGTGCTGATGTTACATTAGTTTCAGGTCCTGTCAATTTAGAGCCTGTACCATTTGTTAAAACAATAAATGTTAAAAGTGCAGAGGATATGTTCAAGGCTGTTGACGAAAATTTTGATAACTGTGATATAGTTATCAAAGCTGCTGCTGTAGCAGACTATACCCCGGTAACTGCTGCTGATAATAAAATCAAAAAATCCGTCGGCGAAATGTCTATATCTCTAAAAAGGACTACTGATATAATTAAAACTATCGGTACGAAAAAGACAGCTAATCAATTTATATGTGGATTTTCTATGGAAACCGAAAATATAATAGAAAATTCACGCAAAAAACTAGAGAGCAAAAATATGGATATTATAGTTTGCAATAATCTCAAAGAACAAGGCGCCGGATTTAATACAGATACTAATAAGGTTACTGTAATTGATAAAGACAGCATTACTCCTTTGAAACTTATGAGTAAAGACCAAGTTGCTCACTCTATTCTTGATATTATTGTGAATAAAATCTAAATCGGTGATAATATGCAAAACAAAATTTTGAAACTTTTACTTAATAATGACGAATACCTTTCAGGTCAGCTTATTTCTGAACAGCTTGGCATTTCAAGACAGGCTGTAAACAAAGCCGTTATGTCATTAAGAAATAAAGGCTACGAAATTGAATCTGTTACACGCAAGGGCTATCTTCTGAAAAGCTGCCCTAATGTGCTGAATGAGGAGGCTGTTAAAATCCACCTTAATACAAAGTTTATCGGCAGAAATATTAAGATTTTAGAAACCGTAGGCTCAACTAATGATTACCTTAAGGAACTAGGCTCTAAGGGCGCTGAAAACGGTACGGTAATTGCTGCAAGAGAGCAGACGGCAGGCAAAGGCAGATTAGGCAGAGTATGGCAGACAAAAAAGGATGACTGTATTGCATTTTCCGTACTTCTCCGTCCTAATCTTACACCATGGGAAATCTGCTCAATAACCCCTCTTACGAGTCTTGCAGTATGTAGGGCAATAAATGATTTCTGTATGCTTGACAGCAAAATCAAATGGCCTAATGATATTATAGTCGGCAGAAAAAAACTTGTTGGGATTCTTACGGAAATGTCTGCGGAATTTGACAGAGTTGAATATACAGTCACAGGCATTGGTATAAATGTTGGTCATAGTGTTTTTCCTAAAGAAATTGCTCACAAGGCAACCTCTGTACTTCTTGAAAACGGCAGGCACATTGATAAAAACAAGTTCCTCGCAACTGTTATAAACTACCTTGAGGATATACTGACTAAGAATAACTACCGATTAACAGGCGAGGCTTCTTCAGACTACGCCAACCTATGTGCAACAATAGGCAGACAGGTTACTTTTACTCGCGGCAACAGAAATGTAAGCGGTATGGCTGTTTCTGTAAACAACAGCGGTGAACTTGAAGTTATGCTTTCAAACGGCACAATCGTTACAGTTAATTCAGGCGAAGTTACCGTACAGGGCATATATTAAATTATTATATAATAAAAAATTTTGGGACTATATTGTTTTTAATATAGTCCTTTTTTTATTAAAATATTATAGAGTTAAATTATCCAACTACCTTATAACCCTGAGCTTCTACAGTTTCCTTTAAAACTGCGTCAGATACTTCATTGGTCATTGTTACTGCAGCTGTGCCGGTTTCGTGGCTTGCAACTACACTTTCAACACCCTCTAATGCTTCAAGAGCATTCTTAACGTGAGCTTCGCAATGAGAACACATCATACCCTCAATTTTAATTGTTTTTTTCATAGTTTTAATCTCCGTTTCTATATTTTTTCTTTTTATTTTTTTATCTCTTTTGCTGCTGCGGATATTTACAAGATTAAGCCTTAGTGCATTTGACACCACACAAAAACTTGATAGACTCATTGCCGCTGCCCCGAACATTGGATTAAGCTGCCAGCCAAACATTGTAATAAATACACCTGCAGCAAGAGGTATTCCTGCTATGTTATATACAAAAGCCCAGAAAAGATTTTCATAAATATTCTTAAGAGTTGCTCTGCCAAGTCTTATGGCAGCAGGAACGTCACTTAATTTACTTTTCATCAGTACAACATCTGCTGCGTCAATTGCAATATCTGTACCAGCACCTATTGCAATACCTATGTCGGCTGAGGTAAGAGCCGGTGCGTCATTAATTCCGTCACCAACCATTGCTACCTTACCGCTTTTCTTAAGCTCTCTTATAATTCTCCCTTTTTCATCAGGCAATACGTCTGCAACAACCCTGTCAACTCCAACCTGTTTTCCTATTGCATCAGCAGTGCGCTTGTTATCACCTGTAAGCATTACAACAGTAATACCCATATTATTTAGCTCATCAACAGCCTGTGGGCTTTCAGGCTTAATAACATCAGCTACTGCTATAACACCTAAAAGGCTTTTTCCTTTTGAAAAATACAACGGAGTTTTTCCCTCTGAACTTAGCTTTTGTGCAAGTTCTTTTACATTATGGGAAACATTAACCTTTTCACTTATAAATTTATAATTACCTCCGCAAAGATTTTCATTATTAAGCCTTGCCGTAAGTCCGTTACCTGCTAATATTCTGAAATCATCAACCTCATCAGCTATAAGGTAACTTTCTTTTGCTTTTCCAACTATAGCTCTTGACAAGGGATGTTCACTTTTATTTTCCAATGAATAAGCAATTTTTAAAAGCTGATTTTCAGTTACATTATCACAAGGTATTATATCTGTAACTATAGGTTTTCCTATAGTTATTGTGCCTGTTTTATCAAGGACTACATACTCTGTTCTACCTGCTCCTTCAAGAGAAACTGCGGTTTTAAACAATATGCCGTTTTTTGCTCCAACTCCACTACCTACCATAATTGCCACAGGCGTTGCAAGTCCTAAAGCACAAGGGCAGCTTATTACTAAAACAGAAATTGATCTTGCAAGTACAAATCCAACACTTTCGCCAATTAGCAGCCACACAATTGCAGTTATAATCGCAATACCTATTACTGTCGGCACAAATATACCTGATACCTTATCGGCAATTCTTGCAATAGGTGCTTTTGTAGTTGCTGCATTACTTACCATCTGAATAATCTGTGAAAGGGTTGTATCCTCTCCAACCCTTGTAGCTTCACACTTAATAAAACCTGACAGATTTGTTGTAGCAGCAGAAACTATATCCCCTTTAGCTTTATCTACAGGTATACTTTCGCCTGTAAGGGCTGATTCATTAACTGCGCTGCTACCTTCAATTACCACTCCGTCAACCGGGATATTCTCGCCGGGACGAACTACAAATATATCATCTTTCTGAACCTCTTTAATCGGTACTTCTCTCTCTGAGTTATTTCTTAATATAACTGCAGTTTTAGGAGCAAGATTCATAAGGCTTTTCAAAGCGTTTGTAGTTTTACCCTTTGAAAGGGATTCAAGCAATTTACCTACAGTAATCAGTGTTAATATCATTGCCGATGATTCAAAATAAAGCTCGTGCATATTGGCCGTTATCCCTGCTGTATCACCATTGTGCTGTGCTGTAATCATAGCAAATAATGCATATGTGCTGTAAACAAAAGCTGCACCTGAACCCAGTGCTACCAACGTGTCCATATTGGGGGCACGATGAATAAAACCTTTAAATCCGCTTATAAAAAACTTTTGGTTAATTACCATTATTATTCCTGTTAAAAGCAACTGCACAAGTCCCATTGCAATGTGGTTATCATCAAAATAGCTTGGTAAAGGCCAACCCCACATCATATGTCCCATAGAAAAGTACATGAGAATTATTAAAAATACAAGGGAACATATCAGTCGTTTTAATATTTCAGGTGTTTGAGTATCCTTTATGCTGTCGTCATTTTTTCCTTTGACTTCTTCATTACACTTAACTGAGGCTCCGTATCCCACTTTTTTAACTGCATTTATGATTTCATCTTCTGTGGCACTTCCCTCAACTCCCATTGAGTTAGTAAGAAGACTTACAGAACAAGCTTTTACACCCTTAACCTCGGAAACAGCTTTTTCTACTCTTGCACTGCAAGCAGCACAGCTCATTCCCGTTACATTAAATTGTTTCATTTGACCACCTACTTCATTAGCTTCTGCAATACTTCCACAAGCTCATCAACTGTTTCGCTTTTGCCCTCAATAATGTCCTTTGAAACACAGGTTTTTATGTGGTTTTCCAAAAGCTTTTTATTGAAGGCATTCAAAGCGGATTTTACTGCTGAAACCTGAATTAATATATCTGTACAATATGCATTGTTCTCCACCATTCCTTTAATACCTCTAACCTGTCCCTCAATACGGTTAAGACGATTTATAAGCCTTTTGTATTCTTCAGGAGAACGCTCCTTCGTTTTGTGACAATTGCATTTCTTTTCCATATAATGCACCTCTGTAATTTAAAATATACCCATAGGAGGTATTTTGATTATATACTCTATAATGGTATTTGTCAATGGAAAGATATATCAAAAATATTTTTGCAAATTTTATAAAAATGTACTATTATATATTTAGATTTTTTTTTAATTATTTAAAATTGGTGATGTTATGATAAATCAGTTTTCAAGAACAGAACTGCTCCTTGGTAAAGACAATATGGATAAGCTGTTTAATTCAAGAGTGGCAGTATTCGGTATAGGAGGTGTAGGCGGTCATGCTGCGGAAGCTTTGGTACGAAGCGGTATAGGGACAATTGACATAATCGACAATGACACAGTAAGCCTTACAAATATTAACCGTCAGCTTTTTGCAACTCACAAAACCATTGGGAAATACAAGGTTGACGTTGCAAAGGAAAGACTTTTGGAAATAAATCCCAATGTAAACGTAAATACATATAAAACTTTCTATACCCCTGAAACTGCCAAGGAATTTGACTTTAATAATTATGACTATATTATTGACGCTATTGACACAGTAGGCGGAAAAATTCAGCTTGTTGTTCAGGCTGAGAAATCAGCCGCTCCAATAATAAGCTCGATGGGTGCAGGTAATAAACTTGACCCTACGGCATTTCAGGTCAGCGACATTTACAAAACCTCTGTGTGTCCGCTGGCCAGAGTAATGCGAAACGAGCTTAAAAAGCATGGCATAAAAAAGCTAAAGGTGGTTTACTCAAAAGAACAGCCAATAGCTCCAAAATATATCTACAAGGAATTTAAAGGTAACAGACCGGCACCCGGAAGTACTGCCTTTGTGCCGCCGGTTGTGGGACTTATTATTGCAGGTGTAGTAATTAAGGATTTAAGCAAAACAGACTAACAAATTAAAATATAACATCGGTAATATGTCCCCCGCCTCCAAGGCGGCGGGGGACATATTTCAATTCAGTGGGAGTTGCAATCTCCCACTGAATTGGTACTTGCGTTGCAAGTACTCCGCTTGTTGAAAGCGGAGCTTTGAATCAAATTGAATATTAGTTTAAATATAAGCCGAGAAAATCTCGGTTTATTTTTTATTATTTAATTTTAACACAACAAATAATAATGGAAAAATTGACCATAATACTTTTTGAATAAACATAAAAGGGTGATAATATGGAATCAATTTGGAAAGTAGAAAAGGTCCTGTCAGATAAGCGTGTTTTTGCAGGAAATATTTCCGCTGATGTTGCAATAGTCGGAGGAGGTATGGCAGGAATACTTACCGGATATATGCTTAAAAGACAAGGTGTTAGCTGTATTGTTCTTGAAAAAGGTACTATTGGAGGTGGACAAACTCAATTTACTACTGCAAAAATTACAATGCAGCAAGGTACAATTTACAGCGATTTATTTAACAAATTCAAAAAAGAAACTGCCGAGAAATATGCTCAAGCTAATTTTGATGCTCTTAAAAATTATGACAGGATAATAAGTGAAAATAATATAAAATGCCATTACGAAAAATGTTCATCATATATTTACACATCTGAAAATTCTCAAAAAATTCTGGCGGAATCTGCCGCTGCACAACAGCTTGGAATTGATTGCAAAATTACCAAGGATACAGAACTGCCCTTTTTCATAAAAAGTGCACTATCCTTTCCTAATCAAAGAAAGTTCAATCCAATGGAATTTATTTATGAACTCTCAAAATTTATTAATATACTTGAAGATACTAAGGTTCTGAAAATAAATAAAAATGAAATCCATACAAATAAAGGCACAGTTAAAGCTAACTGTATAGTATTTGCCTGTCACATACCTTTTAAAAACTTTCCCGGGCTTTACTTTGCCAGAGAGCATCAGGAACGCAGTTATGTAATTGCTTTGAAAAATGCCCAAAAACTCCGCAATATTTATTACGGAATTGACAAAGGCGGTTTATCCCTAAGAAGCTATGAAGATATACTTCTTTTAGGCGGCAGCAATCACAGAACAGGACAAAATGACGAGGGTAACAACTATGCTGAACTGAGAAGTGCAGCTATGCAGTTTTATCCCAACAGCACAGAAATTGCACACTGGTCTGCTCAGGACGGAGTTACTCCGGACCACATTCCATATATCGGACAATTTACAAGTACGCATCCTAACCGGTATGTGACTACGGGATTTTGCAAATGGGGTATGACTAATTCTATGATATCCGCCCAAATAATCAGTGACTACATTATTGGCAAAAGCAAACCATATGCCGATATATTTTCTCCATCAAGGTTCAATATGTCCTGTGCATCTTCCCTGTGCCACGAGTTAGGCAAATCCGCAAAAGGTATTGCAAAAAGTATATTTTATATGCCAAACAAAACCATATATACCCTAAAGACAGGAAAAGGCGAAATTATAACCTACAAAGGTAAAAAGTGCGGTGCTTATCGTGACGAAAAAGGAAGATGTTATCTGGTAAATGTAAAATGCCGTCACCTTGGCTGTCAGCTTGAATGGAATAATGAGGACAAAACCTGGGACTGTCCCTGTCACGGCTCAAGATATGACTACAAAGGTAATGTTCTTGACGGTCCTGCACAAAAAGGAATTCGGTTGACTAAAATTTAATATCGTACTATAATTAACAAGGAAAAGCTGTAAACATTATGCGTTTCCTTGTTTTATTATTACATATGGTTCGGAGTGGACAAAATGAGAATTGTTATTAAGGTGGGAACATCAACCCTTGCCCACAAAACAGGTTTGCTTAATATCAAAAGAGTTGAGCATATGTGCAAGGTAATATCCGACTTAAAAAATGCCGGCAATGAAATTGTCCTTGTTTCATCAGGAGCTATCGGTATGGGACTTGGAAAAATAGGCTTAACAAAAAAATCCGATGATATTCCTACAAAACAGGCTGCAGCAGCAATAGGTCAATGCGAACTGATGTACACATATGATAAGCTTTTCTCGGAATATAATCATACTGTAGCGCAGATATTGCTTACAGGGGCATTTGTAGCAATTGAGGACTACGGCAAAAACCTTAACAATACTTTGTTTAGACTTCTTGAACTTGGAGTTATTCCTATAGTAAATGAAAATGACACAGTTACAACTGACGAAATTATAATAGGAGATAATGACACCTTGGGAGCTACAGTAGCAAATACCGTTAATGCCGATATGCTTGTTATACTTTCGGATATTGACGGACTTTACACAGGAGATCCTACAAAACATAATGATGTAAAGCTAATTGAGATTGTGCCTGAAATTACTGAAGAAATTGAAAATCTTGCAGATAAAGAAAGCTCTGTCTTCGGTACCGGAGGTATGATTACTAAAATAAAAGCTGCTAAAGAAGTAACTGAAAAAGGAATTGATATGGTAATTGCCAACGGCAAAAATCCGGACATACTTTATGATATTGTAAAAGGTAAAGCCACTTGTACAAAATTTTTGGGGATAAAAAAATGACAACATTAGAAATTTTACAAAAAGCCAAAAATACAAAATCGCAAATTAACCTTGCTACTGTTCAGCAGCTTAATGAAGGCTTGCTTAAAATGGCAGACAGCCTCGTTGAAAACGCTGATTTAATTTTAGCAGAAAACAAAGCTGATTTAGAAAAAGCAAAAGATACTGTAAGTCAGGCTATGCTTGACAGACTTTCTCTTAACAGAGAACGTGTTGAAGCTATGGCATATGGTGTGAGACAGGTTGCAAAACTTCCCTCACCGGTGGGCAAAATTTTAAACAGCACCACAAGATATGACGGACTTATTATTGAAAAAATCACAGTTCCGTTAGGCGTTGTTGCAATCATTTACGAAAGTCGTCCAAATGTAACCTCTGACGCCGCCGCTCTTGCAATTAAAAGCGGTAATGTTTGCGTGTTGCGCTGTGGCAAGGAAGCACACAACAGCGCAAAAGCAATAGTAAAGGCTTTACAGCAGGGGCTTGAAAAAGCGGGACTAAGCAGAAATTTTGTTCTTTTGATAGAAGACACTACAAGACAAAGCTCCAAAGAGCTTATGACTGCTAACGGCTATGTGGATTTGCTTATTCCGCGCGGAGGCAAGGGCTTGATTTCTGCTTGTGTTGAAAATGCAACTGTTCCCTGTATTCAAACCGGAACCGGTATTTGTCATATTTACGTTGATGAAAACGCTGACCTTGAAATGGCTGTCAAAATCATTGAAAATGCAAAAACAAGCAGACCTTCTGTATGTAATGCAGAGGAAGTGTGCGTTGTTAATGAAAAGATTGCAGAAAAGTTTTTGCCAATGCTTAAGGATAAGCTGGTTGATAATAGAAAAGAAAACCCTGTTGAGTTCAGACTTGATGAAAAGGCAGCAAAAATTATTCAAGGTGTAAAAGCCGGAGGAAATGACTTTGACACAGAATTTCTTGACTATATTTTAGCAATTAAGGTTGTAAGTAATATTGATGAAGCAATCAGCCATATAAATGCTCACTCAACAGGTCACAGCGAAGCTATCATTTCTGATGATACAGCTGCTTGTGAAAAATTCACAAAGAGTATTGACAGTGCCGCAGTTTACGTTAACGCAAGCACACGATTTACTGACGGCGGTGAATTTGGCTTAGGCTGTGAAATGGGTATTTCAACTCAAAAGCTTCACGCAAGAGGTCCTATGGGACTTTGTGAGCTTACAACATACAAGTATATTATTAAAGGCAATGGACATATAAGGTAATATTATGAGTTATTTATTTGGATTTATCGGTACGGGAAATATGGGAGGAGCTTTAGCAAAAGCAGCAAGTAAAAGCACCAAAAATATTTTGCTTTCAAATAAACCTGTTGAAAAAGCTAAAGCTCTTGCTGAAAAAATCAACTGTACTGCCGGAACAAATGAAGATGTTGCAGCAAACTGCAAATATATTTTCTTAGGTGTAAAACCTCAAATGATGGATGAATTGCTGAAAAGCATTGCCAATGTTCTAAAAAACAGAACAGATGAATTTGTATTGGTAACAATGGCAGCCGGACTTTCAACAGACACAATTAAAAAAATGGCAGGCGGTAACTATAAGGTTATAAGAATTATGCCTAACACCCCTGTTGAGGTTGGACTTGGTGAAATTCTTTACACAAAAACAAAAAGTACAACTTATGAGGAGCTTAAAGTATTCTTGGATAATATGAAAGCTGCCGGTGACTTAACAGAAATTCCTGAAAATCTTATGGATGCAGGCTGCTCGGTTTCAGGCTGCGGTCCTGCGTTTGTTTATATGTTTATTAAAGGCATAGCTAAGGGTGGTATAGAATGCGGTATTGATGAAAATACTGCGCTAAAGCTAGCTTCACAAACGGTAATTGGCAGTGCAAAGCTTTTTATGGAAAGCAATAAAAATCCTGATGTGTTAATACAGAATGTATGCTCCCCCGGAGGCAGCACAATTGAGGGTGTTAAATCTCTTGAAACAGATAATCTTGAAGGAATTGTTGCAAAAGCAATTAATTCTTCATACAAACGAAACATTGAGCTTGGTAAAAGCTAAAACAGCCTTTCGGCTGTTTTTAAATTTTCCAACTTAAAAACCGTTCTGACCATAGTCAGAACGGTTTTTATTTAGATATTAATTATAATCCTCAAAAGCTAATTACAGAATATCCTCTAATTCGCTAAGCATACTAAATGATGCAGCTATATTATCCTGAACGTTTGTTTTTGAAAATACATCTTCAGCAGATAAACAAAGTACATCTTCCTTCATTAACTCTTCTACTGTAATTACAGGAGATTTATACATTTCTTTCATTGCTATTTACCTCCTATTAACCTAAATCTGCAAGTGATGTAGCGCATCCGGCATATGTTGTACCGGAACCGTTGATGTAATCACCATAATATGTTTTGTCGCCTACTGTTACATATACACGAGCAAAAACAGTCTTGCTTGAATTTGTAATGTTCTCAACAGCAGCTGTTATATATTTATAGCTTGTTTTTGAGTCATACTTACCATAATCACCGCAAATAGAATTGCTTGTACCTAAACAGCTTACCTTGTATTTTGAAGCGTTGTCAACGGTAACTTGACCGGCATCAGTCATAGCATCAGCCTTTGCCTTTGAGGTTGTACCAATAATATAACCATAATCATCAGCAATGTTAAGTAATTCAGCATCAATAACAGATACAAAACGCAGTGAGTTTTCAACTTCAGCCTTAGTCTGAATACCCATTAACTCAAAGTTTTTTGTGAATGGGTTTGCAGTACCGAATGTATCATCAGCTGCAGGACTTAAGCACAGACCGCCTGCGCCGATAATCTTATTATCTTCTGTTAGTATAGCTTCCTTACCATCAATGTTAACTTTTGTTACTGTAGCTGTGTCTGCAATATTAACAGTAGCAGTATATTTTGTTGTAGAACCAAGATTAATCACACCAACTGTAGCATTGTCAACTGTTAAATTAGCAGAACTGCTATTGTTAGCGTTGCCATATACTTCGTTCAATGTACCGCCGTTGATATTAATCTTTGCAGCAGCACCTGCCCAAACATCACCACCGGAATAAGGGCTGTCCGGTTCTGCAGATGAGTTATTTGTAAATGTGCAGTTATTCAGGTTTGTTGTACTTGAACCAAATGAATTGATAGCACCGGCATAACTGTAGCCTACGAAGTTCTTAACTGTGCAGTCGGTAAGAGTAATTATATTGTTAGGATTCTTTCCTTGATTGCCTGTATAAGCTTCAATAGCCACCTTACTTTCGTTAGCACCGTCAAGAGTAATATTTGTCATACTAAGTGTGGCATTTTCGTTTGCTAAATATAAGGTAACACTCGCAGTACTAGTAATTGTTGTACCGGTAGCACCTACAAGATTTAAGTTGCCGCTAACGTAGATTGATTTATCAACAGTAATATCTGCGCCTAAGCAATAACTTCCTCCTGCTTCAGCTGCTGCTTCCAGCTCCTCTACAGTAGTAATACCATTTTTTGCTTCGCCTGCTTCATCATAAGCAACACCGGCAACAACTGCGTCAGTTATTGTTTTTGTTGCCTCACTGCCTGATGGTGTATAGCCGTTTTCCTCATACCATGTTTTGTCATACTCTTCAACATCTAATACAGTAGCTCCGTCGGAAACATTTAATTCTGCACCAAGAACATATGAGCCGGAAGCGGTTATTACAACATTGTCAATAACTGTGTTACCGCTGACATAAGCTGTAGCCTTTACTTCATCACTAACAGCTCCGTGAAGATATAATTCTTCCATTGTACAGTCAATGATTTCTACTGTTGCAGCAGCACCGACAAAAATATCTTTAGCTGTTGCGCCGGAAGCATACTTTTCCTCTACATTATTATCATAAAACGTACAATTTTCAAATCTGCCATTTGCTTTGCTGTATAAATTGACAGCGCCTACATAAAGATGACCCGCAAAATTTCTTACTGTCACATTTGTAAAATTAATATAGGTATCATTATTCTCAACGTCAAAAGCAGCGTCAACAGCTGATTTTGTGAAGTTGTCACCATCCAAGGTAACATTTGTCAGATTAAGTGTAAGATTATCATTTATATAGAACATATACATACACTTATCATTTGCACACTTAATAGTATAACCGTTACCATCAATTGTTAAATCAGAGTTTGTAGGTATATAGGTATAGATATAATCTATATCGTTCATCAATTCATAGTTACCGCCGTTTTTGCCTGCATAATACAACTCTGTTGCTGTATAAATAGGTGTTGGTGATTCTTCCGCAGAAGCACTGATAGCCATCATTGGAACCATAGCAACAACCATCATTACAGCAAGAACAACTGCAAGAACTCTTTTTGTTGTTTTCATTGGAATCTTCCTCCGTTTTATATTTTGTTTAATTTTGGGTATTCCACCTAAGAGCATATGGAAATGAATACACTGACCACAGCAAAATTGCCTGCAACACAATAAAATTGTTAATCCAACACCCTCTGTTAATAGTGGATGGATAAATAGTTAGACTACCATCCAATTATAAACAGTATACCTTAATTTGAAAATTAAGTCAATAAATAATTACAAATAAATCACGACTAATAACAAATTTGTATAAACTGCTGAATTTCTAAATCAAAAATATGCAAAATGCAATTTCCCTTTAGTCAAATTTCTGAACATTTTGAGCAAATTTTATTAGAAAATAAAAAGGTCGCACCTAAAGGGCAAGGTGAGATTTTGATTGTCACATATCCTCTGTCAGGGTAGTATGTGGTCTTGTTTCCTTTATGGCGATAACTCTCTTTAACCATATAAACAAAAAGGACCGTTCAAAAGAACAGTCCCATTCATCATATATTACAGTACATTCCGTTAATCAGCAAAAGAATACATCCATATCCCTGTCTTCACCGTCAGCTACAAAATATGCTTTGCTTTCTTCCGGCTTGATATAGATTGTTAATTCCTTAGCAGGCTTACCGTTTACAAGTTTTACGTTTTTGATAACTTCATCAACAGAAACCTGTGTACCGCCAAACTCAACGAAAACCTCAACCTTAGTGGCAGTTGCTTTCTTTGATGTTGCTGCAGCCTTCTTTGCAGGAGCTTTCTTTGCAGGAGCTTTTTTTGCGGCAGTTTTCTTTGCTGCAGTCTTCTTTGGAGCAGCCTTCTTTGCAGGAGTTTTCTTTTCCTCTGCCTTTGCGGGAGTCTTAACCTCTTCCTTAACCTTTGTTGCCTTAGTATCAGCTTTCTTAGTTGTTGCCATTGGAAATACCTCCATTTTTTAAAAATATATTAATGTAAGCAATTATCTGTTTACAACGCTATTATACGGTTTGTGGATTTAAAAGTCAATAAAATTACAAAACTTTGGTGACTTATACAATTTGAATAACTTTAATTTAAATAATTGTACAATTTCCACAATTAATTTGCTGCTTTTTATCATATTGCGGTCTACTGATTTTACCGGTATATAAGCCATATATGGGCAAAATATTAATTAGAATATTAGTAATATTGTATTGTATTTCTTTTAAACTGTTGGTATAATAAAAGTGTCCAATCGGTTGGACAAGGGATATGGAGTAATTATATGTTAGAAAATTTATTAATTGTTTCCACTCAGGTTATAGAATTATTCATTCTTATTGCAATAGGATTAATCTTTGGAAAAACAAATTTGCTCAATGAAAACGGTGCAAAACATCTTACTGATATTGTTTTATATCTTGCAACTCCTTGTATTATGATTAAGGCTTTTCAGGATGTTGAATTTAATCAGGAAATGGTATACAATCTTTTGATTACAGCTTTGTGTTCATTCCTTATTCAGTTTTTATCTATTGTTCTTTGCAGGGCTGTTTTCAGAAATAAGGATATAAACCGCCGGAAGGTATTGCAATTTGCCACTATTTTTTCAAACTGCGGATTTATGTCCTTGCCTCTTCAAAACGCTGTTCTGGGCAGCAAGGGAGTTTTCTATGGCTCAGTATTTGTAGCTATGTTCAACATATTTGTATGGAGCTACGGTCTTATTGATATGAGTGGAGAGAAAAAATATTTCACTCCAAAAAATCTAATTATCAATCCGGGTATATTAGGTGTTATTGTTGCAGCACTTCTGTTCTTTTTAAAAATAAAGCTGCCTGTAGTGCTTTTTGAACCGATAAACTATCTTGCAGCTCTTAATACACCTGTCCCAATGCTTATTATCGGCTACTATTTATCCAAAACTGATTTCAAAAAAGCATTTTCAGATTTAGGGGTATATATATCCTTAGGACTAAGACTTATTGTTATTCCTGTTGCTTCTCTCTTTGTTATGGCGGCTTTTGGCATAAAAGGCGATATTCTTAGTGCATGCACAATTGCAACTGCCGCACCTGCCGCTGCTACAACCACTATGTTCTCGGCTAAGTTCTCTCGTGATACAAATTTATCAGTTGGCATTGTTTCTGCAACTTCTCTTATCTCAATTATTACAATGCCCGTTATTATTGCAATTGCCCAAACTATCGTTTAAGGAGAAAAGCTATGGCTAAAAATCCAAGACAAAAGCAAAAACTTCTGTTTGTTCAGAAAATTCTTCTTGAAAAGACTGACGAAAACCACGGCATAACTATTAATGAGCTTATTGCGGAGCTTAACAAATACGGCATAACTGCTGAAAGAAAAAGCATTTATGACGACATACATACTCTTGAGTTTTTTGGTATGGATATTTGTGTTGAAAAAAGCAAAACCGTTAAATATTATGTAGGGGAACGTGAATTTCAGATTTCCGAGTTAAAACTCCTTGTCGATGCAATTCAAAGCTCAAAGTTTATTACTGAAAAGAAAAGCCTTGAGCTTATCAAAAAACTTGAAAAGCTTACAAGCTCTAGCGAAGCTCAGCTTTTGCAACGTCAGGTATATGTTTCTAACCGTGTTAAAACTAACAACGAAACAATCTACTACAACGTTGACAGACTTCACGATGCTATAAACAAAGACAAATCCATTACCTTTTATTACAATCAATGGACTCTTACTCACGGCAGTGTAGAAAAGGTTAAACTAAAAAGAAAACGTAACGGTGAAAAATATTTTGTCAGTCCCTGGGGACTTTGTTGGGACGATGAAAACTATTACCTCATTGCTTATGAAGAAAGCTCTGCTAAAATCAAGCATTATCGTGTTGACAAAATGGAGCATATTGAGGTTTGTGATGAAAACAGGATGGGCAAAGATAAGTTTAAAAAGTTTGACATTGCAAGCTACACCAAATCAACCTTTTCAATGTTTTCCGGTAAGGAAACTGCAATCAAGCTTTCTGTACATAACAGCCTTATTGGTGTTATAGCTGACAGATTCGGTAAAAATATTTTTATTATAAATGACGAAAATAATAAAGATTATTTTATAGCGAAAGTTACTGTAAACTTAAGCAAACAGTTTTACGGCTGGCTTTTTGCATTAGGGGATAAAGTTAAAATCATTGCTCCTGATGAGGCTGTGGAAAGCTTTAAGGAGCTTGCTAAAAAAGTCAGCAACCTATATATTAAGTATTAGTAAGCCGTTATATATTGATAGATTGATAGATAATACTGCAGACTCAATTTAAGGAAGTGTAGATATGATATGTCCAAGATGCGGCAAGGATATTCCTGATATAGAAACTATTTGCCCGTATTGCTTTGAAAGTGTAAATGACAATCTTGAATTCAACAATTTCCGTAAGGATGGATTTGTAACACTTAAAGAAAAAAAGCTGTTAAGTCCTGAAGAAAAATTGCTAAAGCACAATTCTCCAAAGTATTTTAATGTTACGGAGCTTAACATATTTGTTGTTGCCATTGTTTTTGTTTTAATTGTTTCAGTTGCTACTGTATTCGGTCTAAAGTTTCTGCAATATATGGCAGGTCCTGAAATTGTGGACACTGTTTATGTTACCGAATATATACCTACTAAGCCTCCTGAAACAACATCTCATGTTGTTAAAAATAATGTTAAGAGCTTTTCTGTTGAAGATTTGTACGGAAGCTGGAAAAATCAAAATGACAAGGAAAGTCAGGATACAGCTATCCCATACTATATTTTTAGAGAGGACAGCACCGCAACAGTTTACCTTGGCAGTATGATTTACAGCGGCAACTTTGAGGATTTATCAGAAGGTAAAAAGCATAGAATCAATATTAGAGTTGACTCAACAGATATTACCGGAACTTACGATTACAAAATTACAGGTAACAAAAGTGACGGTTACACCCTGGAACTGTCAAGCGTTTCTTCGGGAAGTGTAAGGAAGCTTGTAAAAGCCACTGCTAAAACCTATAGTCTGGATACTATTCCCAATTCTAAAATAAGTAAAGAACTTTGCGGCAAATGGATGACCAAAAACGGTGAACAAGCATATATTTTCAGAAGTAACGGCAGAATGACACGTATTGTGGAAAATGTTACTCTTGAAGGGGTATGGACATATAAGGATGAAACAATTACTGTTAAGTATATGAAAAATAATGTTGAAACAATTGAGCTTAACTATGACATTGTAAAAGATCATCTGGTTATCAATGATAGTGTTTATTACAAGCAGTAGCTTAGATTTATAAAGGAAAATTCATTGTCCTGTTTATAGTACAGCTTCTATCCTATAATATAATTGTAAGGTTTAACCCAAACAATATTTAGGAGGAAGTTTTATGTTGAATTTTTGTTTTTTTACATTTATTTCTTACGGTATGATTGGAATTTGTAAAATGCTTTTTCCAAGAAAAAAAGCTTAAAAAGTCTGAATGGGGGTAACTGTGCAGAACCTGTTTATTATTAACAAGCACGCCGGAAAAAATGAAAGCTACAAAACAGTCCTTAGACAAATTGATAAAATCAAGCCTGAAAACTGTACTGTGAAATTTACGGAGTGTATTGGTGACGCAACTGTAATTGCAAGGGAATTTATCAGATCTTCTAATGATTTTGTAAATGTATTTGCCTGTGGCGGTGACGGAACAATAAATGAGGTTATGAATGGTGTTTATAATCTTGATAACTGTGCTGTTGCACCTGTTCCAATAGGAAGCGGAAATGATTTTATCAGAAGCTTTGGCAAATCAACGGAAGATTTTCTTAATATTGAAAAACTGCTAAAGGGCAGAGCATTTCCTGTCGATTTGTTAAAATGCAATGAAAAAATCGGAGCAAATTCCGTTACTATAGGATTTGACTGTGCAGTTGCAAAAAATGTTGAAAAGTTTAAAAGGTGGAAGATTATCACATCAAGCTTTGCATACAAGCTTTCTTTGTTTTACTGTCTTGTAAGTAAAAGAAAACACCATTTTAAAATCTATGGCGATGGAAAGCCTTTGCCTGAAATTAATAATACATATCTTTTGTCCATATCTGCAAAAGGCAAGTACTATGGGGGTGGAATAAAATGTGCCCCATTAGCTGATAACAGCGACAAGCTAATTGACTTTATGTACATACCTACAGTGGGAATATTTAAATTTTTGTCCCTGCTCGGTTGCTTTACAAAAGGCAATCATATTAACAACCCAAAGATAGATTTTGTTTATCACAGCAAATTTAAAGAGATTGAATATAAGAGCCCCAATCCCATCGAAATTGGCATTGACGGCGAAATATATACCGTGAACAGTGCGAAGATTTCAGTTTTACCAAAGGCTGTACAGCTTATACTGCCTTAACAAAATGACTTACATAATTTATGCCCCTGTCATAAAGACAAGGGCATTTTTCAGCTTTGTGAAATTTAAACGGGGAGCGTTAGCTCCTCACTATTTCAGCGGGGAATTATAACTCCAACTTAAATAGTGAAAATGACACTTGCCGCTTTAGAAGCGGGGGAACATCATCGCATAAGTTATAGTTAATAAATAATTTATACTCCGTACATATCTTCAAAAATCTTTATACCGGATTTTGTGCGAAAGATTTTTTCCTTAACATTTTTTGCAAGCTCCATACTTATATGCTCCTCATAAATATTCACAAGGAAGTCTGCCTCAACAAGTATTCTGAAAGGCGCATTATCTATGCCTTTGTAAGTATGGTGATGAGCAATAAGAAAACAAACCTTGTCAATAAAATCTTCTTCATAGCCGATTTCTCTAAGGAGCTTTTCAGCTTCTGCAGGACCTTCCTGCTCCTGGTACTTGCCATCAGCAGAACCAAACTTCTCCTCGCTTAGCTTAATCCCAATATCATGGGTAATTGCAGCAACCTCTACTAAATACTGAACATCATCGAAAAGCCCCTCATTTATGCCGATTGTACGTGCAAATGCGTGAACCTTAAGAAAATGCTGAACACGTTTAGGATCTCCCCGGAAATAGCTAATCATTGCATTTATAGTATCGTTAATCTTTGACATTTTTCTTTGCTCTCCTCATATTGCGAATATATTTAAAGGTTTCTTTCTCGCCCTTATCCTTTAACATTGTAAGCAAAAACTCAATATTCTCCGAAGTTTTAGGGTGAATAATGCGAACCTTTTTTGCTTTTAAAAAGTACTCCAAAGGGTGGGAATCAGTATAGTTTTTACCATTGTATATTTTGCTTGCAGCAACTCTGTCGCAAAACATTTCAATAACAAAAACCAAAGGCATTTCAATCGGTGTAAGCCGCCTGGTTTTCCAATCGTAGTCTGTCCAGTATTCAAAATGGTGGCGGTTTCTGCCCTTGTGGTGAAGCCAAGCCTTTGAATAGCCGTAAGCCTCTCTTTCTCCCTCATTGGGGGAACGTGTGCCTTGGTAGTATTTTGCTCCTGCCAAAAATTCAGTTGGATAATATTTTGATAAGTCATGCATTAATCCACGCCATGGAATACCTGCACGAAAACAATTAGCAATAACCTTATGTCTGTGTTTTGTAATTGTTTTAAAATGCTTAATGGGATGCCCCATATATATCACCTTTCTGAAAACCTGTATGCAAAGAATTATTCGCTGAACTGTTCAGGATACATATCTTTAATCATAACCTGCAACACATCAAGGGCTGTATATCCCTGCATATTTATATCATTATAGCCGATTACATATGTATTGTTTTCAAGTGCATCCAATTTACTAAATGTACTGCTTGTTTTAAGATAATTAACTACATCCTCATCAGAACAGAAAATGCAGTCAGGATTTGAAAGGTCAAGGGTTTCTGTATCCACTGTATTACTCTCATTATTATTAAATACATTAACTGCACCTGTAAAACTAAGAATTGTTGCTCCCCATGTTCCGTTGTTCATCGTTTTAAGCACACCATTGTCAACATAAAGGTAACACATAGTTTTTACAATACCGTCTGTTGTAACAGCAGCCTTTATATCTTTCATTGTGTCGAACAAATCATTAACAGCCTTTTTAGCATTTTCCTGTCCTGTAACATTTCCTCCCAAAACTGTTCCAACCTTTTTATAAAGGTATTTAACCTGCTTGGGAGTTTGTGCATCATCTAAGATTACAACAGGAATACCATATTTTTCAATTTCTTCCTTTGCAGCTTCTGTTAATGATGCGTCTGCCAGAACAATATCTGCTTCAATCTTTTTTATTTTCTTCGGATTAGGATTTGAGCAGTTTCCTACGGAAGGTACTACCTGTAAGCCTTTCTGAGTAACTTCATCACTTCTGCCAACCATATTAACATCATATCCTATACAGGTAACAACATCAGCTAAATTTTCACTTAAAATAACAATATTCTGTGGCTGGCTGTTGATTGTTACAGAACCTACCGTAACAGGATACTCACTTTTACCGCCGCAACCGCTTAGTGAAAAAGCTGTTGCAATCAGCATAACCAATGCAACAGATAAAGCTAATATTTTTTTGCTCATAATTTACTCCTCCTAAAACAAAAGTGATTCAACAAACTGCTTTGCGCATCTGGGCGAACGTCCTCCCCTGCCAAGGGCAAAGGTTTCCGCTTTAACTCCAAATTCTTTTTTATTATACTTAATTCCTGCTTTGTCAGCAAGAGAATAAACAATATCAAGATATTCCTTTTTATCAGGATTGCTAAAACAGACGGCAAGTCCGAAACGATCGGAAAGAGATAAGGTTTCCTGCATATTATCTCTGCGGTTAATATCGTCGGAATCCCTGTCTTTCCAGCTTTCCTTTACAATATGTCTGCGGTTAGATGTAGCGTAAATCAAAGTATTGTCAGGTCTTGCCGCAAGTCCCCCCTCAAGAACCGCTTTAAGGGAAGTATAGCTTTGATCCTGACTTTGAAATGATAAATCGTCAATAAATATAATAAACTTCATCGGCAAGGGGGCAATCTTATCTACAAGAATAGGAAAATCCATGAGTCTTTCCTTTGGCATTTCCACAACCCTTAAGCCTTTTTTTCTGTACTTATTAGCTATAGCTTTTACTGTAGAGCTTTTGCCTGTACCCATATCTCCATATAACAAGCAGTTATTAGAAGTTTTGCCTTCCAAAAAAGCCACGGTGTTATCAATAACCTTCCGGCGTTGGCTCTCATATCCTACAAATGTATCCATGTGTATTTTATCAGGGTGTTCAACAGGACAAATACTGCCCTCACGCCATATAAAGGCTTTGTATCTTGCAAACATTCCACAGCCGTTTTCCTTATGAAAATGAGATAATTTATTCAAATCAACATTATTATCTGTAAATGGTTCAACAGCACTGCCTGTTTCCCACTTTGGCAGCGATGGAATAATATCAGAAATTTCATCACTGTATTTGTAGTCATCAAGAATTTCCTGTGAAGTAATAAAGCCTGCAAAAATAATAGACTGCAAGTCATTTTTTGCAGAATTAAGAACACTTAAGGGCAATGCTTCAATATTGCCTGCTGTTGCTGATAATGTAAAAGTATTTTCGTCAAACAATGCTGTTTCCGTTACAGCGTAAAGAAGCTTATCTGCAACGCCTCTTGTGCATAACAGGGAGTAAAACTCCCCATATGCATTTAAAAACACAACAGGCTCTTTATCCATTGCAGACAAAAGTTTAATATATCCATTTATTACACTTCTGCGCTGTACACCTCTGTAAACAGAAAGCGAGCTTAAAAGCATAAGCGCTTTAAATGACTTAGTCATGCTACCATATCCAATCAATTAATACTATTTTAACATTTTACTATTTTTTTATATTTTCGTCAATATTGGAATAAGCCGTTATTTACAGAATTTTGAAATTTTTTCAAAAAAACACTTGCATTTTTGAAAAGTATGTGATATAATAACTAAGTCACTTGAAAGAGTGACAAGCAAGTTGGTGTCGATGACGCCGGGGGTCCACCTGTTCCCATACCGAACACAGAAGTTAAGCCCGGTAGTGCCGACGATAGTTGACTGGTGACGGTCTGTGAAAATAGGAAGATGCCAACACTTTTCAAAGTGTCCACCCAATAGGGTGGGCGTTTTTATTTTATATAGCATACAGCTTTTGGTGGCATTATGGATTTTCTTAGTAATCTTACCTCTGTTTGGAGTTTTTTTCAAAATACCGATAAACCTATTATCCTTTACGGTATGGGGGACGGTGCAGACAAGGTACTTGCTGTTTTTGATAAACTTAATATAAAGCCCTATGGTGTAATGGCAAGCGATGACTTTGTACGTGGTCAGAAATTCCACGGCTTTACAGTTAAAAAACTTTCTGACTTTGAAAACAGCCTTTCAGACTTTGTAATTGCACTGTGCTTTGCAAGTCAGCTTGACGAGGTTATAAAGCATATAAAATCTGTTTCCGAAAGGCACACATTGCTTGTACCTACTGTTCCTGTTTTTGGGGATAATGTGTTTACTAAAAAGTTTTACTCTTCTCATATTGATGAAATCAACAGGGCTTATTCCCTCCTTGAAGATGAACAAAGCAGGTATACATTTGAAAATATTATTAAGTTCCAATACACAGGTGATATAAAATATTTGTCCCTGTGTGAAACAACAAAAGATGAAAGTTTTAACAGCATATTAAAACTTGGTGAAAATGAAGATTATCTTGATTTAGGCGCATACAAAGGCGACACCATTGGGGAGCTTTTACACTACACAAAGGGAAAATACAAAAGTATTGTAGCTTTTGAGCCTAATGGTAAAAGCTTTGCAAAGCTGCAGGAAAAATGCAGAAACATGGAAAATATCAGTCTTTGGCAGATTGGCTCATATAGCAAGAACACTGTTATTAGTTTTAATAACAAGACCGGCAGAAACTCCGCAATAAGCGAAACAGGAATTCTTACTCAGGTTGCCTGTGTTGATTCAATACTTTGCGGAAAAAGAATAACCTATGCAAAGCTTGATGTTGAGGGTGCAGAAAAAGATACGTTTATAGGTATGGCAAAAACTTTACGTCTTTTCAAACCTAAGTTGAATGTTGCCGCATACCACAGAAGTGAAGATATTTTCGCTTTGATTTTACAGATTAACGAAATAAATCCTAAATATAAATTCTATTTAAGACATCACCCCTATATCCCTCATTGGGACACAAACCTATACTGTGTTTAATCTGTTTAACTTGACTTAATATCTAAAAAATGGTAAAATATTACTTGTATAAATCAATTTAACACACATTGCAAACGACACATGTAATACCTTTGGTATGTAAAACTGATTACGGAATATGCAATTTTCCGTAAACTGCCAATGGAATTGCCTGTGTTTTTTTTGTGTAAAAATATAGAAAAGAGGATAATTTTATGCCAAGAAATCAATTTCAAAGATGCATTTTTGCATTAATCACAGTTATTATAACAGTTCACGCCTATGTGTTTTTCAGCCTTTATGTTGTAAACGGCAACACTCTAATGACTGTTACGGGTGAAACAAGTGTACTGGGTGCAATCAATAAGCAAGGGGGAGTTTATATGTTCGGCACAATGCTACCAATATGGGCAGTTGTGCTTCTTGAATTTGCCTTTGCATACACATTGGAAATATTTATGGGCAGCCCTGCTTCTTTTAAGCTTGCTTCAATGAATTTTAATCCACGAGAGACACACCCTGTGCTTTTTGAAACAGCAATAATTTGCTCTACTGTTGCAATTATGTGCCCGGCTATGAGCTTTATTGCGGCATGTCTCTACTACCCATATTATATGGGCTTTAATATTTTGACTCTGCTTGCAAACTGGATTAAGCTTATATGCTTCAATTTCCCCTTTGCTTTTTTTACTCAGCTGTTCTTTATTCAGCCTTGTGTAAGAAAGGTGTTTAAATGCCTTTTCAAAAAAGATATTGAAACAAGAAAGGTTGCTCCCTCTGCAGCATAATTATACAAACAAATCTATATAGAAATAAATCAAGGCTGACATGCTTTTGTGCAGGTCAGCCTTTCTTCTATATAATATTTATCTGTCAGCAAGTTTTTTGTATTCCTTATGTTCAGAAATACTCATATATGCAGGACGAATAATCTTGTTGCCGTTAACCAGTTCCTCAATGCGGTGGGCGCTCCAACCTGCAATACGTGCAATTGCAAACAAAGGTGTGTAAAGCTCCGGTGGAAGGTTCAGCATATGATATACAAAACCACTGTAAAAATCAACATTTGCAGAAACACCCTTGTAGATTTTCTTTTTCTTGGCAATAATCTGAGGAGCAATTTTCTCAACATTCTGATAAAGCTTGTATTCTTCGCTTAATCCCTTAGCCTCTGCAAGCTTGCCTACAGCGTTCTTGAGAATTTTTGCACGAGGGTCGGAAATTGAGTAAACAGCGTGACCCATACCATAAATCAGACCGCTGCGGTTAAAAGCCTTCTTGTCTAATATATCTGCAAGATACTGTCCTATTTCTTCCTCGTCGTCCCAATCTTTTACATTAATTTTCATATCCTCAAACATTTTACTAACCTGAACATTAGCTCCTCCGTGCTTAGGTCCCTTTAAAGAGCAAAGAGCAGAAGAAATTGCAGAATATGTATCTGTACCTGAGGACGTTACAACATGGGTAGTAAAGGTTGAGTTGTTACCACCTCCATGCTCAGCATGAAGTACAAGTGCCATATCAAGAACCCTGGCCTCAAGCTCTGTATATTTTTTGTCAGGTCTTAACAGAGTTAAGATAACCTCTGCCGTTGACATTGATGGGTCAGGAACATGAATATATAGGCTCTGGTTTCTAAGATAATGATTATATGCATGATAACTGTAAACAGACAATAAAGGAAATACAGAAATAAGCTGTAAGCTTTGTCTTAGAACATTATCAATTGAAATATCATTTGGGTTTGAGTCATAGCCATAAAGCGTCAGCACACTTCGGGCAAGAGTATTCATCATATCAGCTGAAGGCGCTTTCATTATAACGTCTCTTACAAAGTTTGATGGTAAAGCTCTGTAAGCCCCTAAAATATTTGTAAACTCCAACAGTTCTTTAGCGTTAGGCATATTCCCGAATAAAAGAAGATATGTAACCTCTTCAAATCCAAACCTGTTATCTGAAGTAAATCCCGAAACAATATCTTGAATATTATATCCACGATAAAACAGTTGTCCGTCTATAGGAATAGCTTTACCGTCAACAACCTTATTCTGTACAATTTCTGAAATATCAGTAAGTCCTGTAAGTACGCCTTTACCATCAATGTCACGAAGACCACGCTTAACATTGTATTTTGAATAAAGGTCTTTGTCTATAACTGAGTTTTCAAGCAATTTTCCGGACAGCTTTTCAATTCTCTTGTTTGTTTCGTAATAAGCTAAATCCCTTGGCATAGCAGAACTCCTTTCTCTGTTTTATATTATTCTATCATATGTTAACTAATAAAGGAAATATACAAAAGGGGTGGTTTGTGTACCACCCCTTTACGATAAACGATTATTTATTAATAACTTTATCACTTAAATATAAGTACACATAAGTACATAAATTCCTTTCTTGTAAGTTATTATACCATACTTTTTTTACAAAAGCAAATTATTACTTAAGGTATGTACCTGTTTCACCGATTTTTCCGCTGATTCCTGTAAATCCGGAAGCACAGCATACATAACAGCGCATATTTGAAGTACCGATTGAGCCGACTGTAAGTGTGCCGTTGGTAACATTCTGAACATCACCGGTAACAGCGTCCACATATCTGCCGTTTGGCAGATTCTTAAATGTTGCACCGTCGCTTATTGTAACGCAAGCAAGTGAGTCCACACCCTCGGAGGTGTTGGTATATCTCTTGATAAATGCCATATTACCCTCTACATAGTTGCTGTCTACTGTATACTGACCCTTCTGAAGAGCAGGAACAGCCTGACGGATAAGGTTAAGCTGTCTGATGTGAACAGCAAGAGGATAGTTCAGAGTATCGCTGACTGCACCGCTGGCAGTATAAACACCGAAGTCAGAAGCAGAAACATTTCCTTCGATGTAATCACCAAAGTAAGCACGTCCTGTAGTTGCAAGAGGAGCGTTAGGGCCTACGTCGATTACCTGACCCTTCTGGAATTCAACCTCAGAGCCGTAGTAAATACAAGGAATGCCACGGAAGGTGTACATAAGGTCTAAGTCCTCAGCCCAAGCCTGAGTACCCTGATTATATCTTACACCCTCAGGGTTGCCGTCAGGAGCATAGTCGTGAGAATCAACATAGGTTACGTTCCATGTAGAGTCGTTATAATATTTATCGGATTCAAGTGCAACGCTGTAAGCCTTTGAAGCTTCCTTGAATGCCCAGTGCATCTGGAAGTCGATAACGCCTGTGCCGTTAGCCTTGCTGTAGTCAGGAGTATGGTAGGTAATACCGTTAAGGAAAGCGTTGGTTGAGGTCAAGGAAGAATCTCCGCTCTTGTTAGCCTCAAAATGAGAGGTAGAGTTGGAAAGGTTAGTTGCAGCGTCTGTGGTGCTCCAGTTGGATTTCCACTGGCTGTCTGTTTCAGCCCAGGTGTAGAAAGGACAGGAGATAGCCAAAACGCCCTCGTTCCATACGCCCCAGTATCTTGCACAAACCTCGCCGAAGATGTAGAAATTATCCACGCTCATAAAGGTTGGGAAGTATGCGTTGTTAAGAGTCCAGCGGCTTATATGCTTCTCTGTGTCAAGACGGAAAGCGTCAACTCCCATATCAACATACTGCTTATAGGACTCGGTAATATACTTTGCAACAGCAGGATTCTCCGTGTTAACATCAACACAGTCACCTGCAATCTGACCTGTCTGAATGTCAGCACCGTTCCAGCTCAGGGATTCACTGTGGTGGTAATAATCATTAACATCATGATTCTGACCGTCAGTATTCTTAAGTATTGAAAGTCTTGCTGCGTACTGATCATCGTCATTAAGACTGCTGTAGTTAGGATAGTATTTAGCAAATTCGGAATCCTCAACTATCTTCATACAGCTGATATCTCCCAAATCCTGAATGCTGTCATATTCCTTGGTGAACAATTTTCCTAAGAAAGCCTCACCGAAGTTACCTGTATGGTTCCAAACAACGTCCTGAACTATCTTAAGACCCTTTTCGTGAGCCGCATCAATCAGATCCTGATATGTAGTATCGTCGGACTCGTATCTTGGGTCAACCTTTGAGAAGTCAAATGCGTGATAGCCGTGATAGTCATATCCTGAAGCATTTTCTACAACAGGGGTAATCCAGATTGCGGTAAAGCCTAAGGCCTTGATATAATCAAGCTTGTCAATAAGTCCCTTGAAGTCGCCTCTCCATGCAGGGTCGGTGTCAGGGTTATTAGCATTTTTATCTTCCCAACAGTGCACGTTATTGCTTGTGTCACCATCAAAGAATCGTGTTGTGATAATAAAGTAAATACTATTCTCACGGAAATCCACACGCTCGGCAGAGTCAAGTTCATCAGGATTAGACTTGTACCATCTTTTGCCCTTATACCAATATTCACCGGAAGCATTGCGGGTAAGCTCCGCAGACTGTACACCATTAACTACAAAGAGCATATTAATCTTTGTAACATTGTTAAAAGTATACTTGTACCAGTTTGATCCCTCAGATGTCATTGTAGGACCGGGATAGGTTGTTTCAATATTCTCAGGCAAGCTGTTCCAATAGTAAATTGAAGGGATACCATTTTCACTATAATAATGAACAGTAATGCCTGAGGCGGATGTTTTTTCACTTGTTGTAGTTGCGGCATTCGCAGAAACCACTGCAGCACCTGAAATAGTTAATATTATCAGTGCAAATGCAATAAACATTTTAAATTTTTTCATTTCAAAACCTCCATTGCTTAAAGCAATACCTATACTATTAGACAAAAAATGCTGTTTCCCTGTATAAAAATTTAGCCTTTGTGTAATAGTAAAAATTTATCATCATTTTTTGCAAAAAATACGTAAATAAATTATTTCGTAAATCCCTAAAAAGATAAAATATAACCATTAATAATTTCAGTAGTCAGGATAATGCTTACGGTACTGTCCCGGAGTAAGTCCGTATGTAAGCTTACAAATGGTTATATATGATTTCACATTCGGAAATCCATTTTCTAAAGCTGCGTCTGTAACAGACAGGTTTCTTGTAAGCATATCCTTAACAGCATGTTCAAGGCGAAATCCGTTAAGATAATGCGTAAAGCTTACCCCTGTAATATTTTTAAAGTATTTGGAAAAATATGAAGGAGTTAAACCAACAAGTTTGGAAACTTCCGCAAGAGTTATTTCATTTTTATAATTCTCGCTGATATATTCAAGAGCCTTTTTTGCATAACTGAAATTGCCCTGAGCTTTTAAAATATAGGGATTTTTTTTATCGGTAACACATTCTGAAAATAAAATATGATATATATTCATAATCTCAGCGTTTCTGAGAAAATCAATATACTCATCTTTGCTGTTCTGAGTATAGTCAACAAGTCTTCGCATTGAGGCTTTGATTTTTTCCTGAACATTTGGATTATTCTCAACATTAAACCTTATGCTGTCAATTTTGGGACAAAATTGCCGCATATATTCATATGATAATAATACTACAAGATACTTGTTATTGGTATCATCATTTTCAACATCGGTAACGTGAATTTCCTCTGAATTACAAAAAAACAAATCATCGTTATCGATGGATAATTTCCTTCCGTTAATTGCAGCATTCAAATGGCCGTCAATCATGTAAATTATTTCAATTTCCTTATGCCAGTGCATATTTGTTCTGCATCTCCAGCCGGGCTTATCCTGCATTAAAATCATAGCCGGAATATTCTTTTCATATTTTACAACTTCATAAGAATAATTCATCTAATCACCTTTTGGCACCTAAAGCTTATCAGTAAGAGTGCTTTCAGATACTTTATTGACAGCTAATTTAACCTACTGTAAAAGCCTTTCTAAATCCTCGTTTACATTACAACTTATACACATTATATATTTTGTACAGTACTTTTTTGATATTGACTTTTTATACTTTCACAACGTGTATAAATCATGGCTTTAAAACCTTTACCGTACAAGAAAGCTTAACACCGTCTGCTTTTGCGAAAACTTTTGTGGTTCCTGCCTTTATGCCTTTTACAACACCTTGGGAATTAACCTTTGCAATCTTTTGATTTTCGCTTACCCATTTAACATTACCGCTTGACTGCTTTACCTTAAGAGTTTTTGTGGTACCCTCATAAAGGCTTTTCTTAGTTGCTGACAATACAGGATCATAAACCTTTACAACACAGTACATTTTTACACCGTTGCGCTTTGCAGAAATTGTTGATTTACCGTAAGAAATTCCTTTTACCATACCGTCTTTCTTGATTTTTGCAATTTCTTTATCTGAGCTTTTCCATTTAACTTCACCGTTGCCGCCTTTAACTTTCAGTAATTGGGTTTTTGCTTTTAAAATGTTCAACTCAGTTTTTGAAAGAATAGGATTTATTACAACAATTTTGCACTTAAGCTTTACACCCTGATTAGTAACGTGAATATATGTTTTGCCTTTTTTATTTGCAGTTACAAGGCCATTTTTGTCAACCTGAGCTATAGAATTATCGTCACTTGAATATTTAACTGTTCCGCTTGCAGAGTGAACTTCAATGTTATACTTATTTTTCAGATAAACCTTCTTTGATGTTACTGTCAGAAACGCACGCTTTTTATAAACATTTCCCTTAATCGAGCCGTTTACATACTTACACTTATTAATGATAACCCAACCCGAATGTCCTTTGTATTTAGTTTTGCCCCAGGTATATGTATCGGTATAAGTTACCTTAGTAACTGCAATTGCAGTTGAGTTAGGAATTAATATAATCTTACTGCCTTCTGCTTTTTTAAAAAGATAAGCGCTTTTACTGTTCACAGTAAAATTTTCATAGGTTGTGGGTTCTTTTGTAACAGTAACGGTACATTTCACAGATTCATTTTCTATTGTACCGGTGATTGTTGCTTTTCCTTCTGCAACACCTGTAACCTTACCGTTTGTGTTAACCTTTGCAATAGCTTTATTTGAAGATGTCCATCCGACAGTTCCCTTAACTCCTGTTAATGAAAGTTGTACCTTATCTCCAATGCACACAGATGCTGTCTTTTTATTAATTTTAGGAGTTTCAACAGTTACTGTGCATTTTGCAGAGCCTGTCTGAGTTTTGCACTTAACAGTAGCTTTACCGGAACCAACTGCCGTAATTTTACCCTTTTTATTTACTTTGGCAACACTTTTATCAGATGTTGAGTATTTTGCCCCAAGTCCGTTTGTTACGGAAAGCTTTTTAGTGCCGCCGATAGCAAGGGTGACTGTTTTTGGAGAAACCGACGGTGGCATCTGATAATAAACTCCGCCAATACTTCCTCTTATATAAGTACAGTAATCAAGAGCACACCAACCATTTTTGCCGCCATACTTTGTAAAGCCCCAAAAATAATCTCCGCTTTTTTTAAATTCAGTTACATTCAAGGTTGTTCCAAGGGGAATCAGCTTATATCTTTCTGAGCTTGTAGTGTAGCTTGCGCGCAGAGAAAGTGAGTCAGCGTCAGTAACCTGCCACTCCTCGTATGTGTCCGGCTCTTCTTCAGGCTCATCTGAAGCTTTACCGCTATATTGAGGTGATCCATAGCCTATAACATAGCTGCTTTTTAGTGTTCTTGATGAGTTTGTTTTAAACTCACAGACTTTTTCATTAGTAGAGTTCCCCTCAATAACGTGAAGATAAGTACCGTTTATTCCTACAACAATACCTGTATGGTCAGAAACATTGGAACTTCCTCCATTGCGATAAAATACAATATCACCCTTTTGGGGTGTGTACGAACCACCGTAGTAAAGGCTGTCATGCCACAATCCCTTAGATTTAAACCAGTTTACTCCTACACTGCAAGAAGCATATTTAAGCAAGGTGGTTTCAGGAATATCTGCTTGATTGGCACACCAACTTACAAACATTGCGCACCATGGTTGATTTACAAAAATAGAGTTATACCAATTTCCGTACTTTGTACCTACAGAGTTTTCCTGATAGCCAATCTGAGTTTTTGCAACGCCAACAATGTCGTCAGCCTGAACTCCTGTATTTTTGTATGTATTAGGGTATGTTGTAGGATAAGAGGCAGCCTGAACAACAGGTGTGCCTGCAAACATAGATGTAACCAACAGCATTATAACAAGAACAATAGCTGTAGTATTTTTTGTTATTATTCTCATATTTAAAACCTCAAAATCTCTAAATCTTAAATTTTACAATTTAGTTTTAAACTTATTTATTTTATATTACTATCCAATAATTAGAATTATTATATCATAATTCGACAATAAGGTCAACCAATACTTCCTATAGTTTTGTAAATCTTTCTGCGTTGTAAATAGATGTGACCCATTTTAGTAAAAAAATATAGTAACGAT
>CAYRTG010000009.1:0-43017 GCA_964427365.1 uncultured Ruminococcus sp.
ATATATTACAAATTTCTTATATATTAACATTGAAATTTTCCTTGCTTTGTGATAAAATGACTATGTTTATGATGATTAAAGGGTTTCCCTTAAGAAAGGAAAAGGTAATATGTACAGGATTTATTCTAAGAAAGTACTTAACCCTACTGTTACTCAGATGGAAATTGAAGCACCTCACATTGCTAAAAAAGCAAAAGCAGGTCAGTTTATTATTCTCAGAGTTAACGAAAACGGTGAACGTATTCCCCTGACTGTTGCAGGCTGTAACATAGAAAAGGGTACAGTTAAAATAATCTTTCAGGTTGTAGGTTCTACAACAGAGCTTCTTAATCACAAGGAAGAAGGAGATTATATTCAGGACTTTGTAGGTCCTTTAGGCGTTCCCACACATATTGAAGGACTCAAAAAGGTTGCTGTTGTAGGTGGCGGAGTCGGTTGTGCTATTGCATTACCTGTGGCTCAGGCTTTACATGAGCAGGGTACTGAGGTTCACTCAATTGTAGGTTTCAGAAACAAAGACCTTGTTATTCTCGAAGATGATTTCAAGACTTGTTCAGATAAAATGATTCTTATGACAGACGACGGCTCTTACGGTGAAAAAGGTGTTGTAACAGCACCTTTGAAGGAGCTTATTGAAAATGGCGAAAATTATGATATGGTTATCACTATCGGTCCCCTTATTATGATGAAGTTTGTTGTTGCTGCTACAAAACCTTTTAATATACCAACAACAGTTTCAATGAACCCTATTATGATTGACGGTACAGGTATGTGCGGTGGTTGCAGACTTACTGTTGACGGAGAAACAAAATTTGCCTGCGTTGACGGTCCTGATTTTGACGGCTTCAAGGTTGATTTTGACGAAGCTATGAAACGTGGCACATATTACAAAGAATTTGAGCGTAAGGCTCATGAAGATACCTGTAATCTTTTTAAGAAGGAGGCTGAATAATTTTGCCAAATATGTCACCCAAAAAGAATCCTATGCCTTCTCAAGCACCGAATTTGAGAAATAAAAACTTTTTAGAAGTTGCTACAGGCTACACTAAGGAGGTTGCTGTTGACGAGGCACAGCGTTGCTTACAATGTAAAAACAGACCTTGTGTGGGAGGCTGCCCCGTAAACATTGCAATTCCTGATTTTATCAAGCAGGTTGCTGAGGGCAACTTTGCCGCTGCTTATGATATTATTAATGAATCCAGTTCGCTGCCTGCAGTTTGCGGACGTGTATGTCCTCAGGAAACACAGTGTGAAAGCAAGTGTGTAAGAGGTATTAAAACCGAACCTGTGGGTATCGGCAGACTGGAGCGTTTCGTTGCTGACTGGCACAATGCTCAGGAAAATGTTGAAATTAAAATGCCGAAGTCAAACGGTCACAAAGTTGCTGTTATCGGTTCAGGTCCTGCAGGTTTAACCTGTGCAGGAGATCTTGCAAAAAAAGGCTATAATGTTACCGTATTTGAAGCACTCCACCTTGCAGGAGGTGTACTTGTATATGGTATTCCGGAATTCAGACTTCCAAAATCAATTGTACAAAAAGAAGTTGACACTCTTAAAACTTTAGGAGTTAAAGTTGAAACAAATATGATAATCGGCAGAGTTCTTTCAATAGATGAGCTTATGGACAATATGGGCTTTGAAGCTGTATTTATCGGTTCAGGTGCAGGTCTTCCAAGATTTATGAAAATCCCGGGTGAAAACCTTAACGGTGTATTCTCCGCTAATGAATACCTGACAAGAACAAACCTTATGAAAGCATACCGGGAAGATTCCTCAACACCGATTCCTAAGTCAAAGAATGTTGCAATTGTGGGAGGAGGTAACGTTGCTATGGACGCTGCCCGTTGTGCTAAACGTTTGGGTGCTGAAAATGTATATATAATATATCGCCGCAGCGAAGAAGAATTACCCGCAAGACGTGAGGAAGTTGAACATGCTAAGGAAGAAGGAATTATCTTCAAGCTCCTTAACAATCCTGTTGAAATTCTACCTGACGAAAACGGAAATGTAGCAGGTATGAAGTGCATAAAAATGGAACTTGGAGAGCCTGACGAAAGCGGACGTCGTCGTCCTTTTGCAATTAAAGGAAGCGAATTTGTTATTGATGTTGACACAGTTGTTATTTCAATAGGTACTTCTCCAAACCCACTTATTAAATCCACAACAAAGGGACTTAAAACTCAAAAGTGGGGAGGCATTATAGCTGATGAAAACGGTCTTACATCCCGTGAGGGCGTATATGCAGGCGGTGATGCTGTAACAGGTGCTGCAACAGTAATACTTGCAATGGGTGCCGGTAAAACAGCTGCTGCTGCAATTGATGAGTATATTAAAAGCAAGTAATAATTAAATACCCATTTAAATATATCAAGGGACCGACTTTTGCCGGTCCCTTTATTTTAAGGTTAGATTGCAGGTTGCTTCACAATAATATTATAGGAGGTAATTTTACATCTTTTTTTATTAATTCTTTTGTTTACGAATTTCCGAAAGTCTTACCTTTCAATACTATATTATGTCTAAAAAATTAAAATGTTCTAATTTATCATAATAAAAATTGCACCCCTTACCCCTAAGGGCAAGGAGTACTAAAAAATGGATGGATAAAATAATGATTTAAATCGGAGCAACACTCCGGCAAGCCTGCTTGAAATGGAGCTTGCGACAAATTGCTACTGCGATGAGAGCGTTAGCTCCTCTTTATTGCAGTGGAAGATTATAATTCCCACTGAAACAGTGCATGACACCCGCCGCTTTAGAAGCGAGCGTCATAATCGCATAAGTTATATCAGTCTATACTTATTCTACATCCTGCATAGCGTCATAACCGGTTTCACCGGTACGAACCTTAACTACATCTTCAACATCATAGATGAAAATTTTACCGTCACCGATATGACCTGTGTAAAGAGCTTTGATAGCTGCGTCAACAACGTCCTGAACAGGAACCCTGCATACAACAATCTCAACCTTCATCTTAGGCAACAGGTTACTTTCAAGAGCAACACCACGATAGTATTCAGCTTTACCCTTCTGAGCACCGCAGCCAAGAACCTGAGAAACTGTCATACCTGTAATTCCCAGCTTATCCATTTCTTCCTTAAGAGCCTCAAGTTTAGACTGCTTAAGAAGAATATCTATCTTAGTAATCTTAATTCCATCGGAAGCAGCAGTGAATTTACCTGCAAGCTGAACCGGAACAGCCTGTGTAACAGGAACCTCACCCTCAACGCTGGCTTCTATCTTGGAGTCAAGAGATGCATTAGAAATAACAGCCGGCATAAAGTCTGCATATGAACTGATAAGGCCATGCTCTGCAATATCAAGACCCTGCATTTCTTCATCCTTAGAAGCACGAAGACCGATTGTATGTTTGATAAGCTGGAAGAAAATAATCATAGTAACAACTGTCCATGCAAGGACACAAACCATACCCAGAAACTGGATTCCTAAAGTATGGAAACCGCCGCCGTAGAACAGACCCAAAACGCCCGAGCCATTGTTAGTATAGTAACCGTCCTGACCATAACCTGTTGCAAACAAACCTACTGCAATTGTACCCCACATACCATTTACAAAGTGAACTGCAACAGCACCAACAGGGTCATCTATCTTTAACTTAATATCAATAAACTCTACTGCAACAACTACAATGATACCTGCAACCAAACCGATAATAGCAGCACCTAAAGCATCAACATCTGCACAAGGAGCTGTAATAGCAACAAGTCCGGCAAGAGAGCCGTTAAGCGACATTGAAATATCAGGCTTGCCATTTTTAAACCAAGTAAACAACATTGTTGCGCAAGTTGAAACAGCAGGAGCAATAGTTGTTGTCAGAAAAATCTGTCCTAAATGGACTGTGTTATCAGCAGCGACACCGTTAAATCCGTACCAACCAAACCAAAGAATAAATACACCTAAAGCACCAAGTGTAAGTGAATGGCCGGGAATAGCATTTACTTTTCCGTTTTTACCGTACTTACCAGTACGTGGTCCAAGAATAATTGCGCCGATAAGAGCAGCACAACCACCAACCATATGTATAGCTGTAGAGCCGGCAAAATCAAGGAATCCTAACTGCTGCAACCAGCCGCCGCCCCAAATCCAGTGAGCTTCAATTGGATATACTACACAGCTGATTACTGCTGAATAAATGCAATATGAAACGAACTTTGTTCTTTCAGCCATAGCACCTGAAACAATAGTAGCTGCTGTAGCACAGAACACCATATTAAACACAAAGTTGTGCCACGGGAAATTATTGAAGTTTGTAAAAATATCCATATTTGGCATACCGATTAAACCAAATAGGGTATCCTCACCCATTAACAGCCCAAAACCTAATAATGTGAAAACTACCGTACCAATACAAAAGTCCATTAGGTTTTTCATAATGATGTTACCGGCGTTTTTAGCACGGGTAAATCCTGTTTCTACCATAGCAAAACCGCACTGCATAAAGAATACCAATGCTGCACCAATCAGAAACCACACACCTGTTGTACCGAAAATGGTAGAATTCAAAGCTTCTTGAATTGCACTCATAAAAATCTCTCCTCCATAAAATATTCTGCCGTCAGTAAACACTGACTAAAGAGCGCAGATACAAAGCAAAATAAAAAGGGTGCGATGAGTTTAAACTCACAGCACCCTTGCCGTATCAACAACAAAATTATATAACACAAAATTATATATGTCAATAGTTTTTTTCAAAAAAATGCAAGTTTTTTTATAAAACTTTCATTTTTTATTAAAATATATCAAAATTTCAAGGGCTAATATTGTAATTTTGCAATATATGCCGTTAAATATTTTATTTTTTGAAAAATCTTTAAATTTATCCTCTTTGCAGATTTTTGGAGATTTAATATTGCTATATGTAGGGTATTTATGTTATAATATCTATGTATAAATAACACATAATAAAACAAGGAGTTATCCTTTATGAATAAAAGCTATGATGCAATTATAATCGGTGCAGGCTTTGCAGGTGCAACTGTTGCACGTAAGCTTGCAGATAAAAACAAAAAAGTTCTTATTATAGAAAAGCGTAACCATATCGGCGGTAATGCTTATGACCTCTATGATGAAGCAGGGGTGCTTATTCATAAATACGGTCCTCATATTTTCCATACTAAAAGCAAAGAAGTATTTGACTTTATAAGAAAATATACTGATTGGTATGATTATCAGCACAAGGTTGTTGCAAATGTTTATACTCAGGAAATGCCTGTTCCCTTTAATCTTCATTCTTTATATATAGCATATGATGAGGATAAGGCTCTTAGAATAGAGAAAAAACTTATTGATAACTACGGTATGGAACAAAAGGTTACTATCCTTGAACTTAAGAAAAGTACAGACCCGGAGCTTAAAGAGCTTGCACAGTACGTTTATGATAATGTATTCGTATGCTATACAATGAAACAGTGGGGCAAAACACCTGAGGAAATTGATCCTGATACAACTGCTCGTGTGCCTGTATTTATAAGCCGTGATGACAGATATTTTCAGGATCCTTATCAGGGTATGCCTAAAATGGGTTATACTGTCGTTTTTGAAAATATGCTTAATAACCAAAACATTTCTGTCATCAAAGGTGTGGACGCTACTGAAAAGCTTACATTTGCAAATGGAGAAATCCTTTTTGAAAATAAAGTATTTAATGGAGAAGTGGTTTACACAGGTGCTTTAGACGCACTCTTTAACAACTGCTACGGCAGACTCCCTTACCGTACCCTTGATTTTAAGTTTGAAACCTTTAACAAGGATTACGTTCAAAGCCACGGTACAATTAACTACACCGTATCTGAGGACTACACTCGTATTACAGAATTTAAGCATATGACAGGTCAGGTTTTACATGGCAAAACTACTACCTGTAAAGAATATTCAAAAGCCTACACAGGCTCCGAGGAAGAAATTCCTTACTACGCAATTATTAATGAGGAAAACAACGCTCTTTATGAAAAGTACCTTAAAAAATCCAAAGAATACAAAAACTTACATTTAATCGGCAGATTGGCCGAATACAAATATTACAATATGGATGCAATTATAGAGAGAGCTTTGCGACTTTCTGAAAAATTATGTTCGGAGGTATAGGAATGGAAAAATTAATTACTTTTGCAGTTCCATGCTATAATTCAGCAGAATATATGGATCATTGCATTGGAACACTTCTCACAGCAGGTGAAGAATCTGAAATCATCTTAGTTGATGACGGCTCAACTAAAGACAGTACACCGGAAATCTGTGACAGCTATGCTGAAAAATATCCCAACATTGTTAAGGTTATTCATCAGGAAAACGGCGGTCATGGCGAAGGTGTAAATCAGGGTATCAGAAATGCATCAGGCTTTTTCTACAAGGTTGTTGACAGCGATGACTGGCTTGATGTTGATTGTCTGAAGATTGTTATGGAAAAACTTCGTGAGCTTAAAAATCAAAACCTTGATATGATGGTTTGCAACTATGTATATGAACATATTGCTGACAACACGCAATATACTATGCACTACAAAGGCGTATTCCCGCAAAATAAGATTTTTACTTGGGAAGATATTAACGGATTCAGCATCTCACAATGTCTTTTAATGCACTCTGTAATTTACAGAACACAGCTTTTAAGAGATTGTAAGTTAGAACTTCCAAAGCATACATTCTATGTCGACAACATTTTTGTTTATCAGCCTTTACCATATGTAAAGAGCATTTACTATATGGATTTGGATCTTTATCGTTATTACATTGGCAGAGAAGACCAAAGCGTAAACGAAAAAATTATGGCTTCAAGAATTGACCAGCAGCTGAGGGTTACAAAAATTATGATTGACTCTCACAAAATTTCCGACGTATATGCAATCAGCAAAAAACTTGGCAAGTATATGCGTAAGTACATTACAATGATGATGACAATTTCAAATATATTCTGCGAAATCTGTGAATTTGAGGATAAAGACAAAAAGCGTGAGGATTTGTGGAGATATATGAAAAAAGCCGATATCACAACATATAATTACATAAAGCATAAAACCATTTTCTCACTTGCAAATATTCAGAACTACCTTGGCAGAAAAACTGCTATTGTATTCTACAGAATTGCAAGAAAGATTTATAAATTTAACTAATATGCTAAACCTATCCCCTGTTTATATAAACAGGGGATTTTTGTCCAGATTCTGTAATCAAATTATAAAAAGCTTTTCATTTGCTCAATATTTGCCTGCTCTGTTGCCATAAGCTTATAGGCAAGATTAGTCACACTTTGGTTACTGTTGTTGTAGTCACGAATATTTCTTGCAATTTTCTGCACACCCATAGTATTGCCCTGAATCATCATTTCTGCAATATGGGAATTAGAACTGTCATTTTTCATTTCACGCTTAGCAACCATTCTTGTCATAGCAGCCCTCATAGGGCTTACATGACTACTGTCTGCGCCACGTTTTCTAAGCATATTATAGGCATTGTGATAAATCCTGCCATATTCAATATTCTGTGACCTTAATGCTTTGGTCATTTCATCGGAATTTGAATAATGCTTTACCTCGTTAATACCTCTACAGCCCATCTCAGCATTTTTCATAATAAACTGTAGCATCTGCTCATCATTTAGCATATATTTCACCTCATAACTATTATTGTCATATACAAGACAAAATATAAATAAATTCACAAATCTTATTGCAAACTTAGAAAAAGCTGCCGCAAAATGCAGCAGCTTAATCACAGAGAGCAAGGCTTTTAATATCAGTCTGTAAAATCAAATTCGTCAGCGTGGTTTTTCTTGAAAATCTCATAAACTTTTTCCACAATTTCCTCTTCATCAACACCAACATAGCTTTCGTTTTCATCATCAATAGACTCAATGCGGAGAATAACTACACCGTCAGCATTTTCATCATTCTCAATAAGAACAACATATTCTTCCCCATCAAGCTGTACTGTATCAAGATACTCAAATTCTATAGTAGTACCTTCTTCATCAGTTAATTCAATAATGATAACTTCTTCTGTATCAAGCTCATTTGTAAAATCTTCGTTATTAAGCATAATAAACACACTCCTTTTTGTATAATGAAAGTTTACATTATTTCAGTAAAAAAAGCAATAGGCAAAAAGTTTTTATAAATAAAGAAACATAATGCCTTTATTTGTCTATTGATATATATAATATATAGTGATAAAATAAGTCAGAGGTGATTTTATGAGTAAATTTGGTAAGCAATATACTCTTGGAGAAGAAATTTTCAGCTCTGTTTCTCACGGTATAGGAACACTCCTTGCCGTTGGAGGTACAGTAGTTTTAATTATATTAGCAGCATTATTCAGCGATGTCTGGGCAGTAGTGGGCTCAGCAATATACGGCGGCAGTCTTATTATGCTTTATACAATGAGTACCCTTTATCACGCAATCACAAATGAAAAAGCAAAAAGTTTTTTTCAAGTTATGGATCACACTACAATTTTCTTCCTTATTGCCGGAACCTACACTCCAATAACTCTTACAATTTTGAGAGGGTCTTTAGGCTGGGTGCTGTTTGGCATAGTATGGGGAGCAGCGGCTTTAGGCATCACACTTAACGCTATTGATTTAAAACGATTCAGTAAACCCTCTGTAGCCTGCTATATTGCAATGGGTTGGGTAATAATCATTGCAATCAAACCACTATTGGAGGTTATGACGCCGCTCAGTCTGTGGCTTTTAGTGGCAGGTGGAGTATTTTATACAGTAGGTGTTATATTTTACGCAATTAAGAAAATAAAGTACTTTCATTCAATATGGCATATTTTCACCATACTTGGCAGCACCTGTCATTACTTTTCAATATTGTTTGCTATTTTAAAAGCATAATTATAATTTAACAATTAATATATAAGAGCAGACTTTACATAAGTCTGCTCTTATTACAAAGAAACTCAATTTACTATTTTTACTTAATTATCTCGCCGTAAACTTCACCAAAAAGTGCAGCAGCATTTGCTTCATCAGTATCAATGTGCATTGCAGCAGCATAGTTTGGGCTTACACGAACTACAACATCACCGAATACTAATGAACGACCTATTCCTTCACCAACCTTAACAGAAACAATCTGCTTATCCTGAACACCCATTTCTTCAGCGTCAGCAGGAGTTAAGTGAATATGCCTTTTAGCAGCGATTACACCGCAAGAAATTTCACATTCACCGGCCGGACCAACTAGCTTACATCCGGGTGTACCCTCAATATTTCCTGACTCACGAATAGGAGCTGCGATGCCCAGCTTACGAGCATCTGTAAGAGAAACTTCAACCTGTGTTTCAGAACGCTCAGGTCCAAGAATTGACATAGCCATTTCACCGCGAGGTCCAACAACTGTAACCTTCTCAACACAAGCAAACTGTCCCGGCTGAGATAAATCCTTTTTGTTAGTTAATTTTGCGTCTTTACCGTAGAGCTGCTCAAGAACCTCTTTAGTAACGTGAATATGATGCGCAGATGTTTCTACTAATACTTTCATTGTAATACCACCAATCAAATAATTTTGCCATAGGGCTATGATTATATTTTACTACTATTTAAAACAAATTTCAACCAGATTAATTAATGATTGATAAAATATGGTTGTAGAATTTAAACATATGTGCTAAAATGGATGTATAAACATTGTGAATAAAATAAATACTCAGGAGAATAAGTATGTATAACAACTGGGAGGAGTTAAAGAAAAACTGCCTTAATTGCAGGAAATGCGGTCTTTGTGAAAACAGGCATAATGTAGTTATCGGAGTCGGCAATCCAAAATCGCAGGTTATGTTTATAGGTGAAGGGCCGGGAGAAAACGAGGATTTACAGGGTGAGCCATTTGTAGGACGTGGAGGTCAGTTGCTTGATAAAATGCTATATGCTGTTGACCTTCACAGAAAAAAGAATATTTACATTGCAAACATAGTAAAATGCCGTCCCCCTCATAACCGTGACCCAAAGCCTGAAGAACAGGAAATGTGCATTGACTGGCTTAGAAATCAGGTGAAGCTGATTAAGCCAAAAATAATAGTTTGTCTTGGACGAATTGCCGCAATGAAGATAATCAAGCCTGATTTTAAAATCACAAGGGAGCACGGCATATTCTTTAAGAAAGGCAATGTGGAAATGATGGCAATGTATCACCCTGCCGCCATACTTCGCGATTCAAACAAAAAGCCGGATGCTTTCAGGGACTTTTTGACCCTTAGAGAAAAAATCAAGGAAATCTGCCCTGAAACTTACGAATCAGATAGTTTGCCTGACTAAAACTATAATAACAATTAACTATTAAAACGGGCTGTTCAAATGAACAGCCCGTTAATTATCTAAATCGGAGCAACTCTCCGTCAAGCTTGCTTGAAATGGAGCTTGCGACAAATTGCCACTGTGATTGGCGCATTAGCCCCTCAGTGTTTCAGCAGGAGATTATAACTCCCACTGAAATTGAATGACACCCGCTGCTTTACAAACGGGTGTCATCATCGCATAATTTATATATGCAATTTTACATATGAGAAAAATTATTAAATCTCATCAACAACCTTCTGGATAGCCTCTAAAGCCTCATCAGGAAGCTTGTCATAGCCTTCCTTGTCCACAGCAAAACCCTTAACTGCGTTTACACGGTTTTCCATAGCAGCCTTGAGCTGAGCTTTATAATCAGGGTCGTCAATATTTACATCAAATCCGTCCCAATCCATAATCTCAATGTCAGAGAATGGACCCCAAGCCTTAAATTTAGCCTTCTTCTCAACAATAGCTTCAAGAATACCAAGTGTATCTGCAGGCTTAACCTTCTTGCCCATAAAGTCACCTGTGTTGATTATGTAGCAATCTACTTTCTTTTCTTCAACAAGCTTCTTAAACTTAACATAATCGTTCTTAAGCGGGTATGTTCTGAATGGATTAGCATACGGAACAATACGTAGAGCGTTCATATCTGTACCGGCCTTAACACGCTCAGCAGTTGAAGTCTTTGTAGCAAGAGTTGCACCCATTACTGAAGCAAGAGAAGCACCCTTTAGCTTAACTACAGGTGGGATTGTTGGATCCTTCATAATCCAGAAAATAGCATTAACCGGAGCGTCAATCTTATCAACACGATTTGGTGACCATAGCTTAGACTTAATAGCACGACCGTTACCGTTACGAATATCCTCAGTTACAAGCTGAACCTTGCCCTCATCATCAATTGTAGCACCGCAGTTTTGACAAGTCAGAAGATACTTATTGTCAGGACAGCCCGCAGGATAGTCAGCAGTCTTATCAAAATATGTTGGCTCAAGAGCAATTGAAGCACAAGTGTCAGTATTGATAATAAAAGCGTCATCGTGAAGAACCTTAATCTCATACTTACCACCGTGCTTAGCATGAGTAAGAGTTGATTTGCCTGAACCTGAAAGTCCATATACAGAAGCAACAAATTTTGAGTTGTCAGCAAGGATATACTCCTTCTGACCACCGTGGCAAGAAGCATAGCCGTTACGGTTAGCAATTGCCCAAGCCATTGTAAGTGTACCCTTTTTATGCTCACCAAAGTACTTCATACCAAGAATTGCAGCACAGTTTTGATCAGTATCGAAGTAGCAAAGTGTAAGAGGATCGCTTAAGCAACTGTAATCTACATCAGGGCTTTCTGTAGGAGCCCACTGTGGATCAGAGAAAATGTAGATATCAGCTTCCTTACCATTACCAACAGCCTTTGAATTCTTATACATCTTAACATACTCATCAGACATATACTGGAAGTTAAGCATCCATGAATACATAAGATTTTCTTCACCTTCAGGAATAAGAAGGTGAGCCTTAACCATAAACTCAGGGTCAAGACCTACGAATACGGTAGCATGATAAAGCTTTCTGTTTCTTGTCTTATATACAGCGTCCATTACAACCTTATCAAGCTTTGTATCATCAACACCCGGCTCACCTTTAATTCTGCGAGCTGCAGCGTAACGACCTGTAACAGCACCATCATTAAAAAGAAGAACCTTAGCGTCAGCGTCAAGTCCAAATTCTTCTCCCCTGTAAACAGGAAGATCTGTAACAATAGTACCGGGTGAGTTCTTTGCAAGATTATAAGCTTCTTTTAAAGTGTTTACAGGAACAACATTGTTGCCGTAAAAAGCAGTTTCAATGATAGTTCTTGTTTTAGAAAATCCGACTTTGCCGGCACCTATTTCTTCGGTTTTGTAATTAGCTTTTGTTGACATATTAATTACTCCTTTACAAAAATCTAATTTATATAAGCGGTAGAGTTAGCCTAGTCTACCCTACTACTTAATACATATTATTATTTTAAATGTTATAAGACTTAAAGTCAAGCAAATGAATAACTTTTTTACCTTTCTTGTAAAAAATTATTATTTTTAATAAAATTAATTTATTTTTTGCATTTGTTTTGACATTGTGATACAATATTTATTACAATAAATAGTAATGTGCAATATATAATCAAATTGCATATATGAAAGGTTATTATGGATACGAAAAATATGAAATGCCCAAAATGCGGATACAAATTTAAAGGTAATAACCTAAGCAGAGATGGCATCTGTCCTTTGTGTTCACAAGAATATAATACAGAAAAGGCTATGGAATATTACAGGCTCACTTACGGTGATGAGGACTCAAATAAGAATAAAAAGTCAAAGCAAAAAGTCATACGTGACTGGATAATATTCTGTATTGCATTTGTAGCTTTTATAATTATTATGCAATATTTGATTACATATATTGCGAATGCTTAAGGAGAGAACTATGGAAGAAAAGAGAACTACTGAAGAAATTTACAAAAGTATGCGAAAGCAAAAACGAAAAAGTATTATGCTTGTGGCTATTTTTATAACCTTAATTTTGATTATGGCTGCTGTCAGCGTATATTTTATTGTATTTGACAATATTGACAGCTTTCTTTCTATGTTTCAGAATGTGAACAAATAATATACAATAATTTAAATGTATACCTTTTAAAATCAAAAGCTTTATGGTACAATACAAATAAACAAAAAGAAAGGATATGTTACTATGTCTTCAAATTTAACTAAAAAAATAAACGAAATCGAAAATACAAACCTGAAAGATGGGGAGCTTTTCCTTTACGGTCATTGTAATGAGGAAGGTGAAATCAATGCGGGCTTTTGTTGTCAGGAAGCTGACCTTGAGGGCATTGAAAGCACATTGCAGTATATTATGATGCAGACTGCAAAAGTTCTTTATGACAGCAATCCTGAGCTTACAAAAGAGGATATTACAAATATTCTTTTCACAGATTTATTTGGAAGTCTAAATATTTTCCTACAGGATTTAGACAGAAATAAAGATGATGACTCAATCCGTGCCGAGGCTACAGAGCTTTTGACTGATTGTATTGAGGATTTTGATTTTTACGGAGAATTTGAATAATTTTTATATAAAAATAACCGGTTGCAAGATGGGACTGATCACATAAGCTGATGTGACCCCCGAAAGTTAGTTTTTGCTTTAACTTTCGGGAATCGGGACAAAGTGAATCGGTTCCATTTATTTTTATCATATTATAGCTTTTAAATATTCTAAACAGAATTAAAATTACTTTGTGAATGTTCAACAGCTTATACTATTTACACAATTATGCAAAGTTTTGCCAAAATCATAGTTAGATTAATTAATAATCATTTTATCTTTTTTCTATGTGTAGTTCTATAAAAATATCTAAATAAATCTTTTATTCTGAACTGATAAATCTTTAAACGATAAATGTAATTAAACTGAACGCAATACAGGAAAATCAGCATTGTAAAATACAGCCACACCATAATAATTGCCGCTGTAGTAAGGCTACCGTAAATTGAAAAACCGCCGTAATACTTTACATAAATTGAAATAAGCTCAGACATAACAGTCCATATAACTGCTGTCATTATAGCACCGGGTAGCTGAAGTCTGAATTTTGCAAAACGTTTATCCTTTACTCTTGTCCTTAGAAAAATCTTTAGTGCCAATGCAATGAGAATTACAATTAATACAAAAGTAATAATATATCTCATTCCATAAAGCACCGTAACAGCTCTTGAAGCTTCCTTTATATACGGCTCAATAATATTCTGAAAAAACTTTGAAATAACCAATATAACAAATGTTGAAAAAATTACTAAGAACATTAGAAAAGTATATCCCATCGAAAACAGCCGTTTAACAAACCAATTGTGCTTGTCGGGCAAACCGTAAATTCTGCTAATACCGTCTGTAATGGAATAAATGCCCTTGCCGGCTGACCATAAGGTTAAAACAATGGTAGTAAACGCAACTCCCACAGCAGATTCATAGGATGACAAAATAATATCGTTTAAATATTCGTCAATGTAGTCAGGGAGAACATTTACAAGATATGTGTCAAAAAAGTCTTTTGGAATATTAAAAAAAGAAAGGATAGCAAAAGCAAACATAAGAAACGGCACAAATGATAAAATAATAAAGAAAGCAGATTGACCTGCAATTGCAGAAATATTATCCTTAGAGCTTTTATTTATGAAATGCATTATATGCCTTATTAGTTTTGTGATTTTTTCCATAACATCACCTAAATTAGTATTATTAAATCATTATACCAAATTCATATGATTTTTCAATATATAAATGCAGTTGGTTAGGCTGCATATTTTTATGCATATTTTCTGAAAGATAACACCATTAAATCAGCACTTCTTTGTCTGAAAATATATAAACGCTTCTCTATAAGGTAAAACAGACTGCCCATTAAGAGCAGTCCGAATATTTACAGCTTATTAATTATCTTGGTTTCATTTATTTTCTTTTCTCTTATTGTAGTTATTTCTCAAAATTACTACAATTATAATTGCAATAACTACAGCAACAATACCTATAATTGTAAGAACCATTCCTGTATTGTCATCACCCTGATAAACGTCCTTTGCAGTGTCATTCCCTGAATTAGAAACATTAGTAGTTATTTGTCCTACAATAGCAACGTGTTCTTTACCTGAACCGTTTTTTTCTCCCTTACCGTCAGCATAGTTTGTAAAAGCACCTTGATACTGATTAAGGTTGTTGCTGTCATCATTTACAATAGGCACAGCATTTTTTACAACAGTTTTATTGTTGACCTTAAGATTGTATGTAAATGTGTACTGCTTAAGATATGTCATATCTTCCCCATAAAGTTCAGATATAAAATATGAAATGTCAGTTTTTCCCGCTTTAAGAACCTTAAAATCAACTGATACAAAGCCTGTGGTTTTGCTGAAATCCGCAAAATTCTGAACATCTGTCCAGTTAAAGGTAATAGTGTTTTCAAGATTAGGGTTTGAAACAACCTTAGTAAGATTTGGAAATGTAAGAGAATCCTGGTCAACCTTTAAATAAGACTTATCATAGAAGATATAAGCCTGCAATCCCTGTACCTTTTCTTTACAATCCCCAAGATACAATTCATAGGTTACAACATCACCAACCTTAAACTTAACGTCTTTTTCACCATTTATAACAAGATTGCTTGCAGCGAAAGATGGTACAATGGTCATAACTAAAAGTATAGCAACTATCATTGATATACTAATTAACTTAATCACTTTTTTCATAGCTAATTCATTCTTTCTAAAAATAATATACAATTATTATATAACATATGACAAAATATTTCAATGAATATTTTGTAAACATATTATGAATTAATAAAAAACGTAAAAACTCCCGCCTAAGCGAGAGTTTTTAGTTTGTTTTTCAGTTATGTTTTTCGTGAGCAGCAAATACGGGCACACAAGCAACTACAACAAACAACAGCAGAGTTACTGAAGCGACCGGACTTGCAGCATCAAGTTCAATTGAGTCTGTAACGACTACAATCACAAACATTACTGCTATAAGGCATAGGGCAAGCACAAGGCTTACTGCCTTAATATGTTTATGCAACATGGCTTTCCTCCGTTTTTCACACATCATCCAAATGTGAGTTAATTATAATTAAGAGAAAAGCTTATGTCAACGCTAATTACAATAATTTAAACAGCACGTAACAACATTGTAAAATGCAGGTAAAATTACTTAAAAGAATAATAATTATTTGTAACCATTTTTGTTATTGCTCTGCCAGTTCCAGCTGTCACGACACATATCCTCAAGAGTCTTTTCAGCTTTCCAACCGAGAATCTTGTAAGCTTTTTCAGGATTAGCATAGCACTCAGCAATATCACCGGCACGTCTGGGCTTGATTGAATAGGGAATTTCAATGTTATTAACCTTCATAAATGTGTTAACAATATCAAGAACGCTGTAGCCTGTTCCTGTACCAATGTTGAATATTTCAGTACCTTTATGGTCAGCCGCATAGTCAATAGCCTTAACATGAGCCTTAGCTAAATCAACAACGTGAATATAATCACGCACGCCTGTGCCGTCATGAGTAGGATAATCGTTGCCAAATACACCAAGCTCCTTTAGCTTACCTGCTGCAGTCTGGGTAATATATGGCATAAGGTTATTTGGAATACCGTTTGGATTTTCACCAATTCTGCCGCTTTCGTGAGCGCCGATTGGATTGAAGTATCTTAAAAGCACTACAGAGAAATCCCCATTAGCCTTTGCACAGTCTGTTAAAATCTGCTCATTCATTAACTTAGTCCAGCCATATGGATTTGTACAGCCTGTAGGCATCCCCTCAACAAGAGGTACAGTTTCAGGAATACCGTAAACTGTAGCAGAGGAGCTGAAAACAAAATTTGAAACCTTGTATTTCTCCATAACTTCAATAAGAACTAACGTTGAAACAATATTATTGCGATAGTATCTTAAAGGAATCTGACAGCTTTCCCCTACTGCCTTAAGACCGGCAAAATGAATTACTGCATCAAAATCATTCTCATTAAACATTTTATCAACAGAATTTTTATCACAAATATCAATCTCATAAACAGGTATACTTGTGTTTGTAATTTCCTCAACTCTTTTTACAGCTTCAGGGCAACTGTTGTCAAAATTATCAGCAATTACAGGTGTGTGACCTGCATTAATAAGCTCAACACAAGTGTGTGTACCAATATATCCGGCACCGCCGGTTAGTAAAACTTTCATATTATCACCTTAAACTTTCTCCGGCTCAGGATAGTCAATACCTAAGGTATCCACAGTAACCTTAACCATAATCTGATCGTCGAGAGGCTTGTCCCCATAATCCGTATCGCACTCAGCAATTTCATTAACAACATCCATACCCTCAATAACCTTGCCGAATGCAGCGTACTGGCCGTCAAGATGAGGCGCATTTTTATGCATAATAAAAAACTGCGAGCCTGCGCTGTCAAACATCATAGAACGAGCCATTGACAGTATGCCCTCTGTATGTCTTAAATTGTTTTCAAATCCATTTGAACTGAACTCCCCTTTAATTGAATATCCGGGGCCTCCCATTCCTGTACCTTCAGGACAACCACCTTGAATCATAAATCCGTAAATTACACGGTGAAATGTAAGACCGTCATAATATCCGCTTTTTACCAGGCTTATAAAATTGTTTACCGTATTGGGAGCAATTTCAGGATAAAGCTCTGCCTTAATAATTTTGCCATTATTAATTTCAAAAGTAACGATTGGGTTTGACATAATAATCTTCCTTTCATTTCTATAGCCATATTGTATATTATTTTTCATGAATTTTCAAGCTATATTTAATACACAGAATTATATACTTTTGATTTAACTCGGAGCAAGACCCGATTTCATCGGCTGCGATGAGGCAACCTCACCTCAGGAGCTTAGCTCCTCATTCAGTGGGGGATTATATTCCTCGCTGAATGAATGTTCCCCACCGCCTAAGAAGCGGGGGACATTGGTGAATGGGTTATAATAAAAAATTCCGTATTTTTGTGTTTTAAATTGAAATTTATGTTTTTATATGCTATTATAAATATAATGTATTTATTTAGGAGTAATACTATGAAAATTAAAGAATCTGCTGAAGACTATCTTGAAAGCATACTTGTTTTGAAAAACAAAAATAATTTAGTACGTTCAATTGATATTGTTAATCGTATGAAAGTCAGCAAGCCAAGTGTAAGCGTAGCTATGAAAAAGCTTAGAGAAAACGGCTATATCCTAATGGATACCGATGGATATATAACTCTTACAGAGGCAGGTAAAGAAATCGCTGACAGGGTTTATGAACGTCATATGTTTATATCTCAATGGCTTGAGGATTTAGGGGTGTCCGAGGATATTGCTTCCCACGATGCCTGCAAAATTGAGCACGTGCTTTCAGAAGAGAGCTTTGATGCAATAAAGAAAAAATATAAGGATAGAAAATGCCGTGGTTGCAACGGTTGCGGACATTAATCAAAACAGATAAATAATTAAGGGAGTCCAAAGACTCCCTTTAACTATGTATTCGTTTCCTTTTTATTCATTATATATCCTATCAATAATATACCTTGCCATAATAAAAGTCCGGCAACAAAATCAAGCCTAACCTGCATAAAAATAATTACAAATAACATATGGCATAGGATCTGTATTCAATGTGCTGACAAGGTGTTGGTTATCTATACTAATATTTGCCAGTAGTTATCCAATATAAATTATCAATTCGCAAGGAACAACACGCCATATTACAAAATAACTTTTTCCTTTATAGGAAAAATAAACATTTACAATCAATAAAACCAATATTGCAAAAAAATGGTAACACAAGTCTTGTCATCCAATCTACATAATAGCAAGCAAGAAACTCAACAATCAAGATAGCTAAAGCCGATAAGTTAGAAAAAATATCAAAAAGTCAATATTTCTTTTTCATAAAATCACATCCCTATGCATTAATAATAACACAGGGATGTTGATTTATTAAGTTTTAACTTCAAATGCCTGTAAGTTAACCCATAGTTTGAGAAACAAACTTCTGCTTTACAGAATTCACTTTGCTGCTTTCAACTTCCTCAGTTTTATACCAACCCTTTGATTCCATATATTTGTAGGTTTTGTCCTGTAAATCAAGAGAATCACACAATGCTGTGCAGAAAACCTTGTGAGTATTAGGGGTTGATGATTCAATTGAGCCATGAAGATATAAGTCACAAACTCCCTTTTCAAGGAGCAGTAAATCTTCCATTAAATTTTTATCTTCCATATTGTCCTCCTATAGCAAATTTAAAAAGCTGTCAAAAGTGTGCTTGTGGTGTTGTTCTATTTTTTCAACGTGTTTCTTAAGCTCTGCATCCTGAAGACAGCTTTTAACTTCCTGACACTTTGTTTGAAAAAACTTTTCGTGTCCAAGTGCGTCTTCAACATATAAAAGTTCTTTAGATGTCATAATAAACCTCCTGAATTTGATGTTATTATTATTTAAAAAAAATTAATTTTTATTCAAAAATATTGAAATATAAAACTAACTGTGTTACAATTGTGCAAAATGGGGGCGTAGCTCACTTGGGAGAGCGCTTGAATGGCATTCAAGAGGTAGTCAGTTCGATCCTGATCGTCTCCACCAACATTAAAATTCAGATGTAAAATCAGTTCATAATTTAAATCGGAGCAACGCTCCGGCAAGCACAGCTTGATAAACAACAGCATTACAGAAGATTTGGTATTCTTTGCCGTAATTCCGAATCAATAAAGTAAATAATTATAAAATAATTGATTAATTTATTAATGAGGTAGCATATGAAAATTATTATTGTAGGTTGTGGCAGAGTAGGTCGTGCCATAACTGAACAATTAAATTCAGAAGGACATAATATTACTGTTATTGATACAAAGGCAAAGGCATTAGAGCAGATTGCCGATGCAAACAACATAATGGCAATACACGGTAACGGTGCAACATTTAAGACGTTAACAGAAGCAGGAGTAGCTGATTGTGACCTTATGATTGCAGTTACTGCAACTGACGAGTTGAATCTTTATGCCTGTCTTATTGCTAAAAACGCAGGCGCTCCACGAACAATAGCAAGAGTAAGAAATCCTGAATATACAAAGGATATACCAAAACTTAAGGACGAGCTTAAACTGAGCCTTGCAATTAATCCGGAGCAAACCTGTGCAAGAGAGCTTGCAAGACTTCTTAAAAACTCAGGTACAATTGAAATTGACTCATTTGCAAAAGGCATTGTAGATATTATAAAAATCTGCGTATCGAAAGACTCTCCACTTGCAAATCAGAAAATCATTGATTGTGCTGCAATCATTAAGCAGGGAATCCGTATCTGTCTTATTGAAAGGGACGGCAATTGCTTTATTCCAAACGGTGACTTTGAAATAAAGTCAGGTGATTTGATTTCCTTTGTAGGCTCAAGCAAAGCAACTTCTAAGCTGCTGAAAAAACTGGGAATCGATACTAACCGTAATCACAGCGTAATGATATTAGGCGGCGACAAAATCGCATACTACCTTGCGGAAAATCTTTCGGAGATCGGTATCAAAGTAAAAATTATAGAAAATAATTTAAAACGATGTGAAAAGCTCAGCGAAACACTGAAAAACGCAGTTATTATCAACGGTGACGGCACAGATCAGGAAATCCTAATTTCTGAGGGTATAGAGCATGCTGACGCAATTCTAACCTTTATGGATTCAGATGAAAAAAATATACTTATATCATTATTTGCAAAAGATGTAAATCCAAAAGCTAAGGTAATTACAAAAATCAACAACCTTAGCTTTACGAAAATTGTGGAAAAGCTTCCCCTTGATTCAATTATTCACCCTAAGCACCTGACAGGAGAATACATTATCAGATATGTACGAGGTATGCAAAACTCTGTAGGAAGCAACGTAGAAACTCTGTATCGTTTATCTACAGGGCAAGTTGAAGCCTTGGAATTTAGAGTTCGTGAGGATTCAATGGCAACAGGCGTACCTCTTTCAATGCTTGACTTAAAACCTGATTTACAGGTTGTATGTATTAACAGACAAGGCAATATTATAATTCCAAACGGTACAGATTCAATTGAGTTTAACGATACAGTAATTGTTGTAACAAAGCAAACGGGATTATCTGATCTGGAGGATATATTAAAGTAAGAGGTCATATGAACAAACGACTTGTAATTTATATACTGGGCTGGGTATCAGTGATTGAAGGTCTTGCAATGCAAGGCGCCACACTAGCCGGTTTATGGTATCAGGAAAAAAACTTCATATATTTTCTTATAACAGGAATAGCGTTAATAGTAATTGGCGGTCTTATTGTACTAAAAAAACCTAAAAATACTAAAATGTACCGTAAAGACGGCTTTGCAGCAACAGCCTTAAGCTGGATATTGTTGTCACTGTTAGGATGTCTGCCTCTTTATTTAAGCGGACAGATTCCTTCATTTATTGACGCTTTTTTCGAAACAATATCAGGCTTTACCACTACAGGCGCAACTATTCTTTCGGACATAGAAGCTTTGGACAATTGTATGCTGTTTTGGCGTTCATTCAGCCATTGGCTTGGTGGAATGGGTGTACTTGTGTTCTTACTTGCTCTGATTCCCACTCTTGGAGGAAATCAGAGTATTAACCTGATGAAAGCAGAATCTACAGGACCCGACGTTGAAAAAGCTGTACCCAATCTAAGAACCTATGCGACTATTCTTTACGCTATATACATTGGACTCTCTGTTTTGGAAACAATACTTTTGATGTGTGGCGGAATGTATTTTTTCGATGCAGTAACCACAACATTTTCAACTGCAGGTACCGGCGGTTTCGCATCATATAACAACTCTATAGCACACTTTAACAGCTATTATCTACAGGGTGTTATATCACTATTTATGATACTTTTCGGTGTAAACTTCTATGTTTATTTCCTTATTCTTACAAGAAAATTTAAAAAAGCTTTTTTTAACACAGAATTGTGGGTATATCTTGGAATAATTGCAGTTTCCGTGATAACTATCGGTGTTAGCATTAAAAATATATTCGGCAATATATTTGACGCAATGCATCAAAGTCTGTTCTATGTTGCGTCAGTTATTTCAACAACAGGATTTTCTCTTACAGATACAAATGTCTGGCCTGAACACGCTAAAGTTATTATTCTTATCCTTACCTGTCTGGGTGCTTGTGCAGGAAGTACAGGAGGCGGGTTTAAAATTTCAAGACTTATTATTCTTGCAAAAGAAATTAGAAAGGAATTTAAGCTGATTGTTCACCCTCACACAGTTCACTCAATTAAAATTGACGGCAGAACACTTTCTCATTCTACTATACGAAGTGTAAGCGTTTATCTGATGATTTATGTAGCAATAATTACTTTAAGCACAATTATTATTGCTTTTGACGGATATGATTTTACTACAAACTTTTCGGCAGTTCTTACAACTGTAAACAACGTAGGTCCGGGATTTGGGGTTGTAGGTTCAACAGGTAACTACAGTTCATTCAGTATCCTTTCAAAAATTGTTTTCTGCTTTGATATGCTTGCAGGACGACTTGAGTTATATCCTCTGTTGTTGCTTTTTGCACCGTCAGCTTGGAAAAAACATTAATAAAAAAAACCTTACAGGTAATACTACTTGTGAGGTGTTTTTATGTCCGAAGCAATTATTGATTTTAAAGATTACGACTCGCCAAGAGAATATTCCTTTGGTGCAAAACTTTTTTTTCTGTACTTATTAAATATTTCAGACTGGTTTTGCACACAGGTATTAATTGATACAGGATATTTTCACGAAGCTAACCCCCTAATGAATTGGATAATGGACTACCCTTTGGTGGGATTTTTTGTAAAATGTATTCTGCCTCTTGCCCTGTCAATAATAATTTGGCTATTTTATAAAATCTTCAAAATTCAACAGAATAAGTTTACAAATTTTATTATCTATACCGGGGTAATTATATACAGTACAGTAATATTAGTTCATATTGTAAATTTTCTATTGCTCTTTTTAGGTTTTTAATGTAAAATATTATAGTATTATTTAGGAAGTGATTGTTTTGCCTGTACTAAGCCTTCATAATTTGTCTATGAGCTTTGTTGAACATAATTTGTTTAATGATGTTAGCTTTGAAATTGAAAAAGGTGACAAAGTGGGACTTATCGGAGCAAACGGTGTAGGCAAAACAACTCTGTTTAGAATCATTAACGGAGAACTATCCCCTGACAATGGACAGATTTTCACTGCAAGCAATACTGTTATAGGCTATTTGGAACAGCACGTCTGCAACAGTCCCGGCAGGACAGTTTATGAGGAGCTTATTTCTGTTTTTGATTACCTTGAGGATATGGAAAAGGAAATTGAAATTCAGAATAACCTGGTAGCCTCATCCGTTGCTCCCTCAGCTGAAGCTATTGCAAAGCAAACTTATCTTATTGAACAATTTGAAAGACTGGGAGGTCTTACATATAAAAGCCGTACCCGTTCTGCACTTTTAGACTTTGGCTTTGATGAAAGTTATTTCAATATGCCTACAGGAAAGCTGTCAGGAGGGCAGCGCTCTAAGCTTAGTTTACTTAAACTTTTGCTTTCAAAATCTAATTTTCTACTTCTTGATGAGCCTACAAATCACCTTGATTTAAAGGCAGTTAACCGGCTTGAAAACTTCATTAAGGAATTTAACGGCTCAATGCTTATTATCAGTCACGACCGATATTTTCTTGATAGCGTAACCAATAAAACCATAGAACTTGAACACAAAAAAACTATGATATATAAGGGTAACTACACAGAATTCAAGAAGAAAAAACAAGCCTATGAGGAAAGCATTAGAAATAAATATGAGAATGATATCAAGGAAATCAAGCGTATTGAAGGCATTGTAGAACAACAAAAACGATGGGGACGCGAAAGAAATTACATAACCGCAGCAAGTAAACAAAAAGAAGCAGACAGAATAAAATCCCAACTTGTTGCACCTAAAAGTAACCTTGAAACTCTACATATGAGATTTACACCTAAGCGTGTAAGCGGAAATGATGTGCTGATTTGCTCTAACCTTTCAAAAAGCTTTGATAATAAAAAATTGTTTTCCAATGTAGATTTACATATACGAAAAGGTGAGCGAGTTTTTATTATCGGAGAAAACGGCTGTGGCAAAACCACTCTTTTTAATATGCTCCTTAGCAGAATTTCCGGCAACAGCGGTGAAGTTGAATTTGGGGCGCAGGTTGATATTGGTTATTTTGACCAGATGCAAAACAATCTTGATTTAACAAAAACAGCTCTTGATGAAGTGTGGGATACATTTCCGAATATGACCGAAACTCAAGTAAGAACAGCATTAGGCAGTTTTTTATTTAAAGGAGACCGGGTTTTTAAGCCACTTAACGAAATGAGCGGTGGAGAGCGTGCAAGAGTAAGCCTTCTCAAGCTAATGCTTGAAGGAAGTAATCTGCTTCTGCTTGATGAGCCTACCAACCACCTTGACAGTTCCTCTCGTGAACAACTTGAAAATACTCTTGCAGATTACGAAGGTACTATGCTTATCGTCAGTCACGACAGGTATTTTATAAATAGACTTGCCACAAGGATTCTTGACCTTACGCCAAATGGTATGGTAGAATACTTAGGTAATTATGACTATTACCTTAAAAAAAATAAGGACTTTGCAAATGCAAGAATAAGCAATGGTACGGTTATCGATAAACAAAAGAAAAGCCATAACGATTATAAGCTGAGAAAACAACAGCAAGCAAAAGAAAGAAAACGTCAGAATGATTTAAAAAAAATCGAATCTGAAATTGAGGAACTTGATAAAGAAATTATTGAACTTAATAAAAGATTTTCGGAAGATGAAGTTGCCTTTGATTATGAAGTGCTTTTGAACCTCACAAAAGAACTGGACGAAAAGCAAAAATATCAAGACAATTTATTTCTTTTGTGGGCAGATCTTAGCGAAAAATAATGTTCATAAAAACAGTAGTTAAGATAACAGACAGTGAGAGTAATACTGTTGCACAGAAAAAGTTTTTATTCAAATTTCAAATTTATATAATCACCTGTCGACAGCAAACATATAATCTAAATAAACTTAATACCTATCCGTAGCACAGCTGGATAATGCAACAGACTCCGACTCTGTAGATCACCGGTTCAAATCCGGTCGGGTAGGCCAAAAGGTCACGAATTAATTTTCGTGACCTTTTTCCTTTGCTTAAAACCAACTAAAAGCCCTGCACTTAAGTGCAGGGCTAAACTTGTCTTAATATTAATATAATTTAACTAAACTTAGTCTTCTTTTCTCTTGCGAGTAAATAACATTGTACCTGCTGCAAGAATCATAACTGCTCCAAGAATGAAGAAAATAGTTGTTTCCTGACCGTCAGCCCCTGAACCTGAGCTGTTGCTACTGTTTGTTGAACTACTTCCACTTCCACTGCCGGAAGAACTGTCATCTGAAATATCATCTAACGTTTTGCCATTCTTAATCTGTTTTTCCTTCTCTTTAGCTTTTTCTTCATCAATTTCAGCTGAAGTGCCATATGCTTTTTTATATGCATCTTCAAGCTCTTCCTTGATGAATGATAATACATCATCCCCAAGTGTTTCGTCCTTAGACATAATGTAAGCATATACAGCTTCAATATCCTTAACACCGAATTTTTTTAATGCCTTTGCAAGTGCAGGAACTACATCAAAGCTCTGAGAGTTGTAATAAGCATATAGCCAGTCACCGATTACCTGTGTGCCGCTCTCTCCCGGAGCAAGAACAGAACCGATAATGTTACCGATTGACGAAATAGCAAGGTGAGGACCGTACTTTGAGCTGTTTGTTTTCCAAACTGATTCATAAGCCTTCTTCTCAGAGTCAACAGCATTTTCGATCTGATTACCTGTTAGCTTAGCTGTATCTCCGATACAAGGTGTACCAAATGTCTGGTCAAAAGTCTGAAGACCATTGTCAGCACTAAAGATTACACAATAGTCAACACCCGACTTTAATCCGCCGGAAATAGTTGTTGAATTTTTAAGCTCTGAAAGGTCATAGCTCCATGTTGTAGGACCTGTTCTTGTACATTTTTCACCGCTAGCCTGCCAGCCGTAGAAAGAATCGCCGCCAACAATCCAAATGTGTGCATAAATCGTCTGTACGTTCTTCCACTTTGTACCATAGTCAAAATAGATAACGTTGCTTGCACCGGTAGATGAATTAGAAGTATCAGCACCGGCAGAATTACTAACCTCTGCCCCTGCGCTTGCGCTATCAGTATCGGCTGCGGAAACTGCAACAACCGCAACTGACATAATCATTAATACTGCAAGAGCAATAGAAATAATTTTCTTTAACATAAAATCTCCTCCTAATGTTAAACATAAATTAAGACATAGTCTTATTAATACTATTATACTACTTCGGTTACAATTTCGCAATATTTTTTTCAAGAAAACCTTTTGTTTTTTTTCACAATTATTCTATTCTGATTTTAAGCATTATGCACAAAGAACCTATTAAAAAATCCCCTCTCACACAGAGAGGGGAAATCTTATAAATATAACTACAAAATTATACAAGTTCAATAATTGCCATCTCAGCACCGTCACCGCGGCGAGGACCAATTTTAGTGATACGTGTGTAACCACCATTTCTATCCTTGTACTTAGGACCAATCTCATCAAATAATTTAACTGTAACATTCCTTTTAGTTATGAACTTCATAACAAGTCTTTTATTTGCAAGAGTGTTTTCCTTAGATATTGTAATCATCTTCTCCGCCATAGAGCTAACCTCTTTAGCACGAGTAACAGTTGTTTCAATTTTGCCTTTTTCTAAAAGGAAGGTAACCATTGCACGGAGCATTGCGGTTCTCTGGGCTGTGGTTCTTCCAAGCTTTCTTGTACCTGGCATTGTTATTCACTCCTTTATATGTTTGTAAAAGGGGATTATTCGTCTTCCTTCTTAAGTTCTAAGCCTAAGCTCTCAAGCTTAAACTCAACCTCCTCAAGTGACTTGCGTCCAAGGTTACGAACCTTCATCATATCCTCTGTAGTTTTGTTAATAAGGTCTTCAACAGTATTGATACCTGCACGTTTTAAGCAATTGAATGAACGCACAGAAAGATCAAGCTCCTCAATAGTCATTTCAAGAACTTTCTCCTTGCCCTTGTCATCCTTTTCAACCATAATCTCGCTGTTTGTAACAGAATCGGAAAGGTTTACAAAGAGGTTTAGATGCTCTGTAAGAACCTTAGCAGCTAAAGAAACTGCCTCTTGAGCGTTAATAACGCCGTTTGTCCAAACATCAAGAGTTAGCTTGTCATAGTCAGTAATCTGACCAACACGTGTATTATCAACCGTATAATTAACCTTTAAAACAGGTGTATAAATAGAATCCACCGGCAGGACACCGATTACATTGTTTCCGGCAAGAATCTTATTCTTTTCTCCGGGAACATAACCTCTGCCCTTATCAAGTGTAATTTCCATATTTAATTTAGCGTCTTCCCCTAAAGTTGCAATGTGCAGCTCAGGGTTGAGAATTTCAACATCAGCGTCGTGTTTGATATCGCCGGCTTTAACCTCACAAGAACCCTCAACTGCAATTTCAACAACCTTAGGCGCATTCTCGTGGATTTTAGCCACCAGACTCTTCATATTCAGGACGATTTCAGTAACGTCCTCTTTAACACCGGGAACAGTAGAAAACTCGTGAAGCACACCGTTAATCTTAATTGATGTAACAGCGCAGCCTTCAAGTGAAGAAAGCAGAACTCTTCTTAAGCTATTGCCAAGTGTGTTACCAAAGCCTCGCTCTAAAGGCTCTACTACGAATCTTCCGTATTTTCCATCTTCTGTAAGTTCTTCAGTTTCAATTCTTGGTTTTTCAATCTCGATCATAGCGAATCCTCCCTAATTAAGCAGCATTCAAGCCGCTGTTTGTGTAATCTGCCTTATAAATTTAAATAAATATATGCTGTGGATTACTTGGAGTACAACTCGACGATAAGATGCTCCTCAACCGGGAAGTCAATGTCATCTCTCTGTGGCTCAGCTATAACCTTACCTCCAAGGAGGTCAGCATTCTTTTCAAGCCACTTTGGAGTTGCCAAAGAAGAATTTTCACCCTCAGCAATTGCTTTGAATCTTGCTGCAGAGCGGCTCTTCTCTTTTACTTCGATAACATCTCCAACCTTAACAAGGTATGAAGGAATGTTTACCTTTTTACCATTTACTGTGAAATGAGCGTGGTTAACAAGCTGTCTCGCTTCTCTTCTTGTGGATGCAAGTCCAAGTCTGAAAACTACGTTATCAAGTCTGTGTTCAATTAATGTAAGAAGTACTGCACCGGTCTTGCCTTCTTTTTTCTCGGCTTTCTCATAGTAAGTTCTGAACTGCTTTTCCATAATGCCGTAGATAAACTTAACCTTCTGTTTCTCTGTGAGCTGCATACTGTACTCACTCTTTTTTCTTCTCATATTTCCGCCCGGGTTTCTGTTGGAAGTTTTCTTTGCATAACCCATTACAGCCGGGGAAATACCAAGTGTCCTACAGCGCTTAGCTATTGGCTGCATATTTTTAGCCATAGTAATTTTCCTCCTTTATTAATACTATACACGTCTTCTCTTTGGAGGACGACATCCGTTATGTGGAATCGGAGTTACATCTTTAATCATTGTAACATCAAGACCTGCGGACTGTAATGCTCTGATAGCTGCTTCACGACCCTGACCGGGACCCTTTACATAAACTTCTACGCTCTTCATACCGAATTCCATAGCAGTTTTCGCAGCAGCTTCAGCAGCTGACTGAGCAGCGAATGGAGTTGACTTACGTGAACCACGGAAGCCTAATTCACCGGCGCTTGCCCATGATACTGCATTACCGTTTGTATCAGAAATTGTAACAATTGTATTGTTAAATGTTGACTGAATGTGTGCGCTGCCTTTTTCGATGTGCTTTTTCTCACGACGGCGGCGTACAACCTTTTTACCCTTAGGTGCTGCCATAAGCTTTCTCCTCCTTACTTTTTCTTATTGGCCATTGTCTTACGTGGTCCCTTACGAGTACGAGCGTTAGTTTTTGAACGCTGACCTCTTACAGGTAATCCCTTTCTGTGACGCACGCCACGATAACAACCAATTTCAATAAGTCTTTTAATGTCAAAAGCTATGTCACGGCGAAGGTCACCTTCAACGCGGCAATTCTTTTCTATATAATCTCTAAGCTTTGAAACATCATTCTCTGTTAAATTTCTGACACGAGTGTCAGGATTAACACCTGTTGCAGCAATAATGTCTGTTGCAGTTTTACGTCCGATACCATAGATGTATGTTAAACCGATTTCGATTCTTTTATCTCTTGGTAAGTCAACACCTGCTATACGAGCCATTTAGTTGCACCTCCATTTAAAAATATCTAATAATAGGTTAAATACCTGATAGTCTCTCTTAATAATTAGCCCTGACGCTGCTTGTGCTTAGGGTTTTCGCAAATTACTAAGATTTTACCTTTTCTTTTGATTACTTTGCACTTTTCGCACATTTTCTTTACAGAAGGCCTGACTTTCATCAATAATCATTCCTTTCTCAAAAAATCTTTTTTTACTTGGTTCTCCAAGTAATTCTTCCTCTTGTAAGGTCATATGGTGACATCTCCACAGTAACCTTATCTCCCGGTAAAATTCTAATAAAATTCATTCTTAGCTTACCGGATATAACAGCTAAAATCACATGACCGTTTGGCAGCTCTACCTTAAACTGTGCGTTTGGCAGGGCTTCAACGACTTTGCCCTCTACTTCAAGTACATCCTGCTTTGACATAACTATCCTCCCAATCAACAGTGCTGAAACTGTTCAGCAGTTTTCTTAATTGTTTATTAGTTTGAGGCATTTCAATAACTGTTTGAGTTGGAGCAATGTGCTTCAGATTTTTTTTCTTTGGGTTTTCTGCCTTATGGTGCTTTCCATCACAAACATAGGCATAAGAGTTTTCAACTGAAACAACTACTAAAAACTCATCTTTGTCACGACCTGCCTTGGATTTCACTATACTGCCCTTGACAATATCCATAAGCTCACCTTAACCCGGTAGGGTCATAATCTTAGGACCGTCAGGAGTAATTAAGACTGTGTGTTCATAATGAGCTGATAGCTTACCGTCAACGGTAACTGTTGTCCAGTCATCATCAAGCACCTCAACCTCATAGTGACCTTCACACACCATCGGTTCAATGGCGATTGTCATTCCAGGAAGAAGTCGTACTCCTCTTCCGGCTGTGCCGTAGTTTGGAACACTTGGGTCTTCATGTAGTTTCGTACCTACGCCGTGGCCGACAAAATCTCGTACCACCGAGTAACTACGATTTTCGACATACTGTTGAACTGCGTGACCAATATCGCCGACACGATTTTCGGCCAACGCTGCCTCTATTCCCTTGTAGAGACTTTCTCTGGTAGCATCCATCAGCTTCTGAGCATTTTCACTTACGTTGCCGCAAGCATATGTGAAGCAGTTGTCCCCGTGAAAGCCGTTATAAAAAGCTCCTACGTCAACACTAACGATGTCTCCTGCCTTGAGAATAATATTCTTACTTGGTATGCCATGGATAACCACATCATTTACGGAAACACATGCACTGCCGGGAAAACCGCCATAACCGAGAAACGAAGGCTTAGCACCTTGTTTCTCGATATATTTACGGACTTTCAAATCCACCTCATAAGTGGAAATGCCGGGCTTTATAGCCTCACCGGCAACACATAGCGCATTTGCAGAAATTCTGCAAGCATCCATCATTTTGGATATTTCACGTGCTGTCTTTATTACAACCATTATTAAACCTCAATTGCTTTGAGAACTGCCGCTGTAGTATCAGCTACAGTATCCTGTCCCTCAACTACCACAAGCTTGCCCTGTGCTTTGTAATAATTTACAAGAGGCTCAGTTTCCTTGTGATAAACATCAAGACGGTTTTTAATAGTTTCAATCTGGTCATCCTTGCGCTGAACAAGGGCGCCGCCACAATCGTCGCAAACTCCGTCAATCTTTGGCTTTAAGCTTTCGATATGATATGGTCTGCCACATTTTTCGCAGACGCGGCGTCCGGATAATCTGTTTACAATAACATCGTCCTGTACTTCAATATCGATAACACAGTCAATATTTGCACCCATTTCATCCAGAGCCTCGGCCTGAGGAATAGTTCTTGGAAATCCGTCAAGAATATAGCCTGCTTTGCAGTCATCTTCCTGAAGTCTTTCCTTAACGATGCCTATTACAACTTGGTCAGGAACGAGCTGACCTGCATCCATAAAGGACTTAGCCTTAAGACCCATTTCAGTGCCGGTTCTCAGCGCTTCTCTGATAATATTACCAGTAGAAATAGTAGGGATATTAAAATGCTCACATAGTATAGCAGCTTGTGTTCCTTTGCCTGCACCGGGAGCACCTAACATAATAATGTTCATAAATTTCTATCCTTTCAATTAATCAAGAAATCCCTTGTAATGACGCATCATCATTTGTGATTCCATCTGCTTACTTGTTTCAAGAGCAACACCAACCATAATTATGATAGATGTACCGCCCATTGACATTGAGCCCATATTTGTAAGTGCTGAGTAAATCAATGGGAACAAAGCGATGAAGCCAAGGAACAGACAACCAATGAGAGTAATTCGTGAAAGAATCTTCCTTATAAAATCAGCAGTTGGTGCACCTGGACGAATACCCGGGATTGTACCGTTGTTCTGCTTGAGATTATTAGCCATCTCAACAGGGTTGTACTGAATTGTGGTGTAGAAATAACCGAACATTATAATCAAAACAAAGTACAATGTCATATAGAGCCAACCTGTTGTGCTGAATGCATCAAAGAACATTTTCCAGAAACCCTCAGTAGGTGTGCCTGTGAAAATCTGAATTGTACTTGGAATTGAAAGAATTGAAGAAGCGAAGATGATTGGAAGTACACCGCCAAGAGCAACCTTAATAGGAAGGTGACTTGACTGACCGCCATACATCTTTCTGCCAACAACACGCTTAGCGTATTGAATAGGAATTCTTCTTTCTGAATCCTGCATAAATGTGATAACCCACATAACAACAAGGAATACAACAATCCAAAGCGGAACAAGGATGAAGTACTGTGACATACCTCCCTCAATACCTTGCTCAACAAAGTATCTGTATAACAGATTGATTGTGTAAGGCAGACGAGCTACAATGCCTGCGAAAAGAAGAATCGAAATACCGTTACCGATACCCTTCTCGTTAATCTGCTCACCAAACCACATCATTACAGCAGTACCTGCAGTAAATGCGAGAATGATAACAATAGCAGCAAACCAAAGGCCAAAACCGTCATTATACAATGTAACGCCAGAACCCTTTAGATAGAAGAAATAAGCTGTTCCCTGAATAAGACCAAGGATGACAGTAGCGTAACGGGTGATTGTTGCAATTTTCTTTCTGCCTGCTTCGCCCTCTTTTGACAATCTCTCAAGAGGAGGAATTGCTACAGTAAGAAGCTGCATAATAATTGAAGCATTGATATACGGTGTAACACCCATAGCAAATATTGTTGCATTAGAGAATGCGCCACCGGACAATGTGTTTAAATAAGCTAATGCTGAGCTGCTTGCAGCATTTGACGTTTCTGAAAGAGGAGCCATAAGGTCTTGCAAAGCAGTCATATCAAGAAACGGAACAGGAATAACTGAACCAATTCTAAAACAAATAACAATAAGAATTGTGAAAACAATCTTACGTCTTAGATCAGGAATCATCCATGCATTTCTAATTGTTTTAAACAATTAAATCACCTCTGCCTTCCCGCCGGCAGCTTCTATAGCAGCCTTAGCAGACTCAGAATATGCAGAAACCTTAACATTTAATTTCTTTTCAATTTTGCCGTTGCCAAGAATCTTAACAGCATCAAATGAATTTTTAAGAACCCCTGCAGCTATAAGTGTTTCAACAGTAACGTCAGCACCATCCTCAAACTTTCTGTTCAAAGTAGAAAGGTTAACAGTAACAACCTTTTTTGCGAAAATGTTGTTGAATCCTCTCTTAGGAATACGACGCTGCAGCGGCATCTGACCACCTTCAAAACCCGGACGAACACCGCCGCCTGATCTTGCTTTCTGTCCCTTGTGACCCTTGCCGGCTGTTTTACCCCAACCTGAACCATGACCACGACCAACTCTTCTTACTGACTTCTTAGAGCCCTCAGCAGGAGAAAGTTCATATAACTTCATAATTTTCGCACCTCCTTATGCTTCTGTAACCTCTACGAGGTGTTTAATTTTTGCTACCTTGCCCTTAGTCATAGGATTATCAGGTTGTTCTGTAACATCTCCGATTTTCTTAAGACCTAAAGCATGGGCGGTTGCAATCTGATCCTTTTTAGAACCTATAAGGCTTTTAACTAACTTAATTTTCATATTGCAAAACCTCCCTTATAGTATTTCCTTTACGGACTTGCCACGGATAGCGGCAACTTCCTCAGCAGTACGAAGAGATGCAAGACCCTGAAGGGTTGCACGAACTACGTTGCAAGGATTGTTTGAACGTAAAGCTTTTGTTCTGATATCTTTAATACCTACAGCCTCAACAACTGCACGTACAGGACCACCTGCGATAACACCGGTACCGGGAGCAGCAGGTTTCATAAGAACTCTGCCTGCACCGTATGCGCCGATGATTTCGTGTGGAATTGTTGTACCACGCAGTGATACTTTAATAAGATTTTTCTTAGCATCTTCAATGCCTTTACGGATAGCGTCAGGAACTTCGCCTGCTTTGCCTATGCCAAAGCCTACTGTACCGTTGCCGTCACCAACTACTACTAAAGCGGCAAACTTGTAGATACGTCCGCCCTTTACTGTTTTTGATACACGGTTGATAGTAACAATTCTTTCCTGAAGCTCATCTGTAATTTCAATATTAGCCAAAGTTATTCCTCCCCTTCCTTAGAAATTGAGGCCGCCCTCACGGGCGCCTTCGGCCAATTCCTTAACACGGCCGTGATAGATATTTCCACCTCTGTCGAATACGACATCGGTAATCTTTTTCTTTGAAGCACGCTCGGCAATAAGCTTACCTACCGCCTTAGCTGCTTCCTTATTTCCGCCATTACCGGTAATAGACTTGTCAAGACTTGACGCCTGAGCAAGTGTAATGCCATTTACATCATCAATCAGTTGAGCGTAAATGTTGTTAGTGGAGCGGAAAACGCATAAACGTGGACACTGTGCTGTACCACTGATTTTACTACGTACTCTTTTATGTCTTTTCTGACGAGCCTTTTTAGTATCAGGTCTGTTTACCATTTTTCATTCACTCCTTAATTATTTACCCTTACCGGCTTTGCCTTCCTTGCGGCGGATATGTTCCTCAGCGTACTTAATACCCTTACCCTTATAAGGCTCCGGCGGACGTTTTTCTCTAACCTCGGCAGCAAACTGACCAACTTTTTGCTTATCAATGCCTGAGATTATGATTTTATTTGGATTTGGAACTTCGATTGTAATATCATCGTTATCCTCAACGATTACCTTATGAGAATAACCAAGATTCATAATGCACTGTTTACCCTTTTTTTCTACACGGTAACCAACGCCGTTAACCTCAAGTTCTTTCTTATAGCCTTCAGTAACACCAATAATCATATTTGCAATAAGTGTTCTTGTAAGACCGTGTAATGAGCGATTTATTTTCTCGTCGTTAGGACGGGAAACTAAAATCTCTTCACCTTTAACCTCAACCTGCATAGCAGGGTTGTAGCTGAAATCAAGTGTTCCCTTAGGACCCTTAACTTCGATAACGCCGTTATTTACATTAACTGTAACACCGGCGGGAATATTTATAGGTTTTCTTCCAATTCGAGACATTTTAGCACCTCCTATTACCAGATGTATGCGAGAACTTCGCCGCCAACGTGCTCCTTGCGTGCGTTACGATCAGTCATAACACCCTTGGAAGTTGAAATAATAGCGATACCAAGGCCTTTCATAACCTTAGGCATATTCTCTACATCACTATATATACGCAAGCCCGGCTTTGAAACACGACGTAAACCTGAAATTACAGGTGTCTTTCCTTCACCGTATTTTAGAGTAACCTTAATGATACCCTGCTTACCGTCTTCAATTACTGCGAAGCTCTTGATATAACCTTCATCAACAAGAATCTGACATATGTCCTTCTTTAAATTAGATGCAGGTATCTCAACAGTATCATGCTTTGCTGAGTTAGCATTACGGATTCTTGTAAGTAAATCAGCTATTGTATCTGTAATCTGCATACTTTTTACCTCCTTTGCCTACCAGCTTGCTTTCTTAACACCCGGAATTTCGCCCTTATAAGCTAATTCACGGAAGCAAATACGGCAGATACCGAACTTACGGAGGTAAGCGTGTGGTCTACCACAGATCTTACATCTTGAATATTCACGAGTAGAAAACTTCTGTTTTTTCTGCTGCTTCATTTTCATAGCAGTTTTTGCCACAACAAATCCCTCCTTACTTTGCAAATGGCGCACCCATAAGTGTTAATAACTCATGAGCTTCTTCATCAGTCTTGGCAGTAGTAACGAACACAATATCCATACCACGAACCTTGTCAATCTTATCATAATCAATTTCAGGGAAAATTAACTGCTCTTTAAGACCCATAGAATAGTTACCACGACCATCAAAAGAGTTATTATTAATACCTCTGAAGTCACGTACACGTGGAAGAGCTACGTTGAAAAGTCTGTCTAAGAACTCATACATTCTCTCTCCTCTAAGTGTAACCTTAGCACCGATAGGCATACCTTCACGAAGCTTGAAATTAGCTACAGACTTTCTGGCACGACAAATCATTGCCTTCTGACCTGTAATAATACCTAAGTCGTTTACGATAGCATCGATAACCTTTGAATTTTCTTTTGCTTCACCGGCACCTACATTGATAACAATTTTATCAAGCTTTGGAATCTCCATTACGCTTTTGTAGGAGAATTTTTTCATAAGAGCAGGTGAAACTTCTTTAGAATAGAATTCCTTAAGTCTTGCCATATCTAAAATCCTCCTTAAATTGCTTCGCCGCATTTTCTACAAATACGACCCTTGGAGCCGTCCTCATAGATTTTGTGACCGATTCTTGTTGGCTTTTTGCAACGCGGACATATAATCTGAACCTTATCTGCATACATAGCAGCCTCAGCCTTGATAATACCGCCCTGCTCACCCATTCTTTTGGGCTTAACATGCTTTGAAACCATATTTATTTTTTCTACGATAACCTTGTGCTCTGATGGGGAAACTGCTAAAACCGTTCCCTTCTTACCTTTGTCTTTACCGCTGATAACAACTACGGTGTCTCCAGTTTTTACATGAACTTTATTCATTTGTGACACCTCCATTAAAGTACTTCAGGAGCAAGTGATAAAATCTTCAGATAATCCTTATCACGAAGTTCTCTTGCTACCGGTCCGAAGATACGAGTACCCCTAGGGTTCTTATCTTCCTTAATAATAACTGCTGCGTTTTCATCGAAGCGGATGTAAGTACCGTCTTCACGACGAATGCCTTTAGCAGAACGAACTACTACTGCCCTAACTACTTCACCCTTTTTAACTACGCCGCCCGGTGTTGCTTTCTTTACAGAAGCAACAATTACATCACCGATGTTTGCGTATCTTCTTCTTGTACCGCCGAGAACACGAATGCACATAAGCTCTTTTGCGCCTGTGTTGTCAGCGACTTTTAATAAAGTTTGCTGCTGTATCACAGTTGTGTTCCTCCTTATTTAGCCTTCTCTATAATCTCGACAAGTCTCCATCTCTTATCCTTAGAAAGAGGACGGGTCTCCATAATCTTTACACGGTCGCCTACGTGAGCCTCATTTTTTTCGTCATGAGCCTTGAAACGTACTGAACGCTTAACGATTTTATTGTAGAGTTTGTGTTTTACACTGTCTTCAACTAATACTACGATTGTCTTATCCATTTTGTCAGAAACAACCTTACCGATATTAGTCTTTCTCATATTTCTTTCAGCCATAGTTATTGTCCTCCTTTTTTATTCGCCGGCAAGCTCAAGCTCACGAAGAACTGTTGAAACTCTTGCAATGTCTTTTTTAACTGCCTTAATGCGAGTAGGATTTTCCAACTGGTTAATCGCAAGCTGGAAACGAAGGTTAAATAACTCTTCTTTCAGGTCCTTGAGCTTAATTTCAAGCTCATCTACTGAAGATTCTCTAAGCTCTGATGCTTTCATTATTGCTCAACCTCCTGATCTGATTTTCTAACAAATTTACACTTAATCGGTAACTTTGCAGCAGCAAGACGCATAGCTTCTCTAGCTGTAGCTTCATCTACGCCACCGCCGATTTCAAACATAACTCTGTCCGGCTTAACTACTGCAACCCAGTACTCAGGTGAACCTTTACCGGAACCCATTCGAGTTTCAGCAGGCTTAGCTGTAACAGGCTTGTCAGGAAAAATTTTAATCCAAACCTTACCAACTCTCTTGCAGTAACGTGTCATAGCTACACGAGCTGCTTCAATCTGGTTTGAAGTAATCCAGGCAGGCTCTAATGCCTGAAGGCCAAAATCGCCGTAAGTGATCTTATTGCCGCGAAACGCTTTGCCTGTCATACGACCTCTGTGAACACGTCTGAATTTTACACGCTTTGGCATTAGCATTATTTTCTGCCCCCTTCCCTACGAGGCTTTCTTTCTCTTTTAGCCTTGCTTTCATTAAGAACTTCGCCTTTGTAAAGCCATACTTTTATACCGATTTTACCATATGTTGTATTAGCTTCAGCAAAGCCATAGTCAATGTCAGCACGGAGAGTCTGTAGAGGAATTGTACCCTCATGGTAAGTTTCTCCACGTGCAATTTCAGCACCGTTAAGACGGCCTGAACACTGAACCTTAATACCTCTTGCGCCAAGCTTCATAGCATTCCTGATAGCCTGCTTCATAGCACGTCTGAAAGCAATACGCTTTTCAAGCTGTGCAGCAATGTTCTCAGCAACCAGCTGAGCATTAAGGTCAGGATTTTTAATTTCTACAATATTGATAGCAACAGGTTTTCCTAAGAATTCCTCACACTGAACACGAAGCTTCTCGATTTCGGAACCGCCTTTACCGATAACCATACCCGGCTTACCGCAGTGAATATGAAGTCTTACTCTTTTACCGTCACGTTCAATTTCAATCTTTGAGATTCCGGCAGGATAAAGCTGCTTCTTAAGAGTTTTACGAAGGTTGTAGTCTTCTACAAGTATATCGCCAAAATCTCTTTTGTTAGCAAACCAACGAGAATCCCAATTTTTGATGATACCTACACGTAAGCCGTGTGGATTAACTTTCTGTCCCATACTTTAACCTCCCCCTATTCTTTTTCCTTGAGCACAAGGGTAATGTGGGATGTTCTCTTACTAATTCTGAAAGCTCTACCCTGAGCTCTGGGTTGAATTCTCTTAAGGATAGGACCGGCTGTTGCATTACAAAATGCAACATATAATTTCGATACATCCATATCGTGGTTATTCTCTGCATTAGCCATAGCGGACTTGAGCAACTTTGAAATAGGCTCACAAGCGACCTTTGGGGTATGCTTAAGAATAGCCTGAGCAAGAACCACGTCTTTACCTTTGATAAGGTCAAGAACTAAATTAATCTTGCGTGGTGACATACGAACGTACTTTGCATATGCCTTTGCTTCCATTGCAATACTCTCCTTCCGCCTTATGATGTCTTGGAACCGGAATGGCCCTTGAATGTTCTGGTTGGTGCAAACTCACCGAGCTTGTGTCCTACCATATCTTCAGTTACATATACCGGAACATGTTTGCGTCCGTCGTGGACTGCAAATGTATGACCTACAAAATCAGGGAAAATAGTAGAACTTCTTGACCATGTCTTTAAAATTCTCTTTTCGCCCTTTTCGTTCATTTCAAGAACCCTTTTTAACAGCTTAGGCTGGACAAAAGGACCCTTTTTAGTACTTCTACTCATAATTAAAAGCTCCTTTCTACCTTACTTGCTGTTTCTTCTGCGAACGATAAGCTTATCGCTCTGCTTATGATGCTTACGAGTTTTGTAACCAAGAGCCGGTTTACCCCAAGGGGTAACAGGACCCGGACGTCCAACAGGTGATTTACCCTCACCACCACCGTGTGGATGGTCGTTAGGGTTCATAACTGAACCTCTCACTGTTGGTCTCCAGCCCATATTTCTCTTACGACCGGCTTTACCAATTTTTACGTTCTCATGGTCTGTATTACCAACCTGTCCGATTGTAGCCATACAAGTCTCAGGAACATTTCTTAACTCACTGGACGGAAGTCTTAAAAGAGCCATTCCGTTTTCTCTGGCCATAAGCTGAGCCATATTACCGGCTGAACGAGCAAGCTGAGCTCCTCTTCCCGGATAAAGCTCAATGTTGTGGATAAATGTACCTACAGGGATATTCTTAAGCGGCAATGCGTTACCCGGCTTAATATCAGCATCAGGACCTGCAACTACTGTGTCCCCTACCTTAAGTCCCTCCGGAGCGATGATATAAGCTTTTTCTCCATCGGTATATTCAATAAGTGCAATGAATGCACTACGGTTTGGATCGTACTCTAAAGTAATAACCTTAGCCTCAATGCCAAACTTCTGACGCTTAAAATCAATAATACGGTACTTTCTGCGATTACCTCCGCCTCTGTGACGAACTGTAATTCTGCCGTAGCTGTTACGTCCTGAATGCTTCTTGAGAGGAGCAAGCAGACTCTTTTCTGGAGCTACCTTTGAAAGACCGGAGTAGTCTGTAACCGACTTATTTCTCATAGAGTTAATGGTCGGCTTGTAAACTTTAATAGCCATTTAATTCACTCTCCTCATGATGGCTTTGCGGGAAAATGGCCTTTCCCATACATTCTGCCTATATAATGATATATAAGGCTTACATCATGCCTTCAAAAAATTCTATTGCTTTGCTGTCCTGAGTTAAAGTAACAACTGCTTTCTTCCAGGACTTTGTGTAGCCACCGTTGTTCTGACCCTGACGACGGAAATGTCCACGTACGTTTACGGTGTTTACTTTTGCTACCTTTACTTTAAAAATTTCTTCGCAAGCTTTTGCAATCTCAATCTTGTTAGCTGATTTTGCAACTTCGAAGGTGTATTTCTTATCAACAGCACCAATCATAGATTTCTCTGTGATGATTGGACGAATAATAATATCCTGAGCTATCATGCGTAAACCTCCTCAATCTTGCTTACTGCATCCTTAGCTATAACAAGCTTGCCTGCGTTAAGAATGTCATATACGTTAAGTTCGTTAACCTGAGCTGTCTTTACACCCTTAATGTTAGAAGCTGACTTGATAACCTTCTTATCTACCTCGGGCAGAACGATTAAAGCCTTCTTCTCAACGCCGATAGCGTTAAGCATCTCAACCATAACCTTGGTCTTGAACTCATCAGTTGTAATAGCGTCAACAACTATAACCTCGTTCTCTGCAACTTTAGAAGAAAGAGCTGACTTCATAGCAAGTCTTTTGACCTTCTTATTTACTGAGAATCTGTAATCTCTTGGCTTTGGTGCAAATACAACACCGCCGTGTGTCCACTGCGGAGCACGGATTGAACCCTGGCGAGCACGACCTGTGCCTTTCTGTCTCCAAGGCTTTTTACCGCCGCCGGATACTTCACTTCTTGTAAGTGCTGACTGTGTACCCTGACGCTGATTTGCAAGATAGCTAACTACCATCTGATGCATAACAGCCTTGTTTGGCTCAACGGCAAATACGGAATCAGCCAAATCAATTGTTGAAACCTTTTTGCCTTTCATATCTACTACGTTAATACTTGGCATTTAAAAGTCCTCCTTCCTTAAGCTTTAACGGCATCTTTAATAACAACGACGCCCTTATTAGGTCCGGGAACAGCGCCCTTAATTGCGATAAGATTGTTTTCAACATCAACCTTAACAACTCTAAGGTTCTGAACAGTTACCTTTTCTGCGCCTAAGTGACCTGCCATTCTCTTACCCTTGAATACTCTTGAAGGGGAAGAACACATACCAATAGAACCGCCGTGACGTACGCAAGGACCTGTACCGTGAGTTTCCTTAAGTCTGTGAAAATTCCAGCGCTTAATAACTCCTGCCGTACCCTTACCTTTGCTTGTGCCGGTTACGTCAATCTTGTCGCCGGCAGCAAATACGTCAGCCTTAACAATGTCGCCTACGTTGTAAGCGTCCGTGTCGTCAAAACGGAATTCCTTAAGTGTTTTCTTTGGAGCAACATCAGCTTTAGCGAAATGACCCTGTAAAGGCTTAGTAACCTTGTTAGGCTTAACGTCGCCGAAACCAAGCTGAACAGCTGCATAACCGTCGTTTTCTACTGTTTTCTTCATTGAAACAACGCATGGACCCGCTTCAATAACAGTAACAGGAACAACTTTACCTGTTTCGTCAAAGATCTGTGTCATACCAATCTTTTTGCCGATTAATGCTTTCTGCATTTTCTATTTCCTCCTTATTAGGTTATTGGTTGGGTTTTCCCAACATGACCCTGTCTGCTTGTAGGTTGGTAAAGTAGATTTATAACTTAATCTCAATATCAACGCCGGCAGGGAGTTCTAAACTCATAAGAGCCTCGACTGTCTTGTTTGACGGTCTTAAAATGTCGATAAGACGTTTGTGAGTTCTCATTTCAAACTGCTCACGAGAATCTTTGTACTTATGAACAGCACGAAGAATTGTAACAACCTGCTTCTCTGTAGGAAGTGGAACGGGACCTGAAACTCTTGCGCCTGTTCTCTTAGCTGTTGCAACGATCTTTTCAGCAGAGTGATCTACTAACTGATGATCGTAACCCTTTAATCTTATACGAATTTTTTCTTTGACTGCCATTTCGTTCGCCTCCTTAAAAAATTTGGCGGGCGTGCTTTAAACTTTTCACACAAAGCCGGGCGTTCCCTGACTTTGCATTTTAAAAACCGATTAACTACTTCAGCTAACCGGATCTGTTTAAAGACAAACTTCAAGCTTTGGACATAGCAACCCCTAATCCCGCTTAAAAACTATTCTTTCGCCCGGTTTAAAATCGGACATACTCCACGGAAAAACCGACACAAACTGCCGCAACCTCCCGCTTCATCGCATATCAATATTGCAGTCACGACTGTAAAAAGGCATAACTAGCCTATTTCCGCAGTCTCGCCTAAGTATTATACTATATGAAATTAGTAAAATCAAGGAATTATGCAAAAAAGTGTAAGTTTACAAGTGTAGAAATTTTGCGATATTTATAATAAATTTTTGTGCAATATTACAAGTAGTTTTTTCTGTTTTATCTTGCTAAAATAGATATATAAAATTATGTTAACCTTACAACATAAAACACTTAGGACGAGGCGATAATATGATTCACATATATTACGGTGACGGAAAAGGTAAAACTACTGCTGCAATCGGCTTGGCTGTAAGAGCAGCCGGCAGCAGAATGAAGGTGTTATTTGTTCAGTTTTTAAAAACGGAATTTTCAGGTGAACGCCACACACTAAGCCATACAGAAAATATTACTCTCACATTCTGTCCGATTGACCTTAAATTTACATATAATATGGATACTGCTGAAAAAGCCAAGGCTGCAGTTATATTCAGAAAAATATTTGACGATGCCATCACAAAGGCTTTAACAGAAAAATACGATATGATAGTCCTTGACGAAATTTTTTCGGCAATTGAAGCTGATATGGTAAGTGAAGCTGAGGCATACGAATTCATTGCCAACGCTCCTAAAAATATGGAAATTGTGCTTACAGGTCATAACCCGCCGAAAAGAATAATGGATTTATCCGACTATATTACAGAAATGAAAAAAATTCGCCATCCTTATGACAAAGGAGTTCAGGCTAGATTCGGAATAGAATTTTGATTTTCCTTCTCTCCCAAAACCTGAGAGTATTTTACAAGAGTATAATTCAAAACACAAAATAAAACAATAATAATTTTAAAAGGCATTGACTTTTGAATTGTTGCGGAGTACAAAATAGTAAATCGTAAAGCACGAATTTTCTATAGAGAGGTGCGTGAGCCTGCAATTTACAATGCGGTTATTACCGCTATTGTTCCTATATTGTACCTATAAACAAAAGCAA
>CAYRTG010000010.1:0-40531 GCA_964427365.1 uncultured Ruminococcus sp.
TATCGTTACTATATTTTTTTACTAAAATGGGTCACATCTATTTACAACGCAGAATTATTTTTTAAAAACTTTGAAAATCTACTTGCATTTTACAAATAATTATAGTATAATTCTAATGTTATTTTGACTTTATCCTGAATGAGGTGAATAAAAATGAAAAAAGATATACATCCAAATTATGAACAGACAACAATCACTTGTGCTTGTGGTAATGTAATTGAAACTGGTTCAACTAAGAAGGATATTCGTGTTGAAGTTTGCTCAAAGTGTCATCCATTTTTCACAGGTAAGCAGAAGTTAGTTGACACAGGCGGACGTGTTGACAGATTTAAAAAGCGTTTCTCTATGAAATAGTTTTCAAATCAGTTATTAAAAGGCGGCACGGAAGTGTCGCTTTTTTTAGGTGGTGTTTAAATGGATAAAAGCTATAAAACTGTTAAGGAATGTGCTTCAGATGAGTTTGTTGAAAAGCGTTCCAGATTTATAGGCTATTGCAAGCCTGTTACAAAAGAAGAACAGGCAATAGAATTCATAAACACAATCAAAAAAAATCATTGGGACGCTAAGCATAATGTCTATGCTTATAATATCAGAGAAGGACAGACAAAGCGATATAGTGATGATGGAGAGCCACAAGGAACTGCAGGAATGCCTGTTCTTGACGTTATTATTAAAAACCAAGTCGTTGACGTAGTTGTAGTAGTTACAAGATATTTCGGCGGAATACTTTTAGGCACAGGAGGGCTTGTAAGAGCTTATTCCAACGGTTCAAAACTTGCTCTTAATGCTGCTAATATTATTACAATGGAGCTTTGCAGCAAATGTCAAATTAAGTGTTCATATAATCAATACGGAAAAGTAAGCACACTTATTATGCAAAATGGCGGATATGTTGATGATAGTAGCTTTGCTGATAATGTTATTATAGATTTTCATATATCGGTAGATTTAGTTCAGTTACTTAATAAAGCCTTAGCAGATGCAACTGCAGGTGAAATTATAACTGAAGTAATATCTGAAGACTACTATGAAAAGCCATAAATCTATATATTTTTATAAAATTATTTAATTATATATAGGGAATATACAGGAAAAAGAGATTTTTTGTCGTATATATTAATGGAAGGAGGAATATGATGCCGTTACCCGAAGGTTTTTTACAGGAATTAAAGATGCGTAATGATATAACCGAAGTTGCTTCTTCATACCTGAATCTAAAAAGGCGCGGAAGGAATATGGTAGGATTATGTCCTTTTCACGGTGAGAAAACCCCTTCATTTAATATATATACAGAAAATGGCTCCTTTTATTGTTTTGGCTGCGGTGTAGGCGGTGATGTAATCACATTTATCATGAAAATTGAAAATCTTGATTATATTGACGCTGTAAAATTTTTAGCTCAAAGGGCAGGTTTGGAAATGCCTGAAAGTACCTTTGATGACAGTTTGTCACAGCTTAGAAAAAGAGTTTATGAAGCAAATCGGCAAGCCGCAAGATTTTTTAATAAACAGCTTTACAGTCCAATCGGGAAAAAGGGACTTTCATATTTTTACAGCAGAGAACTGTCTGATACTACTATAAAGCATTTTGGACTTGGTTATGCTGATGGAGATAGATTTTCCTTATGTAATTATTTAAAATCTCTTGGCTTTAAGAATTCAGAAATTGTTTCCGCAAACCTTGCTTTTCAGAGTAAAAGAAGCAGCGGCATCTATGACCGCTTTAATGACAGAGTAATGTTTCCTATAATTGATCTTAGAGGAAATGTTATAGCATTTGGCGGAAGAATACTAACTGACGAAAAACCAAAGTATCTCAATACTTCGGATACACCTGTATTCAAAAAAAGTGCAAACCTTTTTTCTCTTAACAATGCAAAAAATACAGGTAAAAGATCCCTGATTCTTTGCGAGGGATATATGGATGTTATTGCTGTAAATCAGGCAGGAATACAAAATGCAGTTGCAACTCTCGGCACAGCCTTGACATTGGAACAAGCTCTCCTTATGAAACGCTATGCTGACGAGGTAATAATTTGTTACGATGCCGACGAGGCGGGACAGAAAGCTACCCAAAGAGCTATTGAACTTTTAAGAAATGTCGGACTTTCTATAAGGGTAATATCGATACCTCAGGGAAAAGACCCCGATGAGTTTCTTAGAGGTAAAGGAGATAAAGGCGGACAAGCTTTTAAGAATGTTATCGAAAGAAGCGGTAATGATATAGAATATAGGATTAGTAAAGCCAAAAGCAAATATAATATGGATTTTTCAGAGGATAAGGTTGCATATCTTAATGAAGCTGTTAAAATTTTGGCAACCTTGGATAACGCTGTGGAACAGGAAGTATATGCTTCAAAGCTTAGTGCTGAAATCGGAGTATCAAAAGATTCTGTAATGTTGCAACTGCAAAAGCAGGTTAGCAAACGTTATAAGGAAAAACGTACAAAAGAATTTCAAAGTATTCAAAGCAGACTCAATGGCAGGGATGATAAAATAAACACAGACCGTTATCAAAAGCCCAGAGCAACAGTTGCTGAAGAAGCTTTAATTGCATATCTTATAAAACATCCTGACAGGCTTTCTTATGTGACTTCTAATCTTAGTGACGAAAAGTTTCAGACGACCTTTAATCAAAAGCTTTATATTTATATTCGTGACAGAATACAAGATGGAAAAGACCCTCTTACAGCTGTTTCCGGAGATTTTACAACAGAAGAAGCTGCAAAGATATATCAAATTGTAAATTCCCACTCAGCTAAGGTTGCCACTGATAAATCCCTGCAGGAATACATAGAAGTAATAAATGACGAGTTTTTGAAAAATAAAACAAAAGACGCAGGTAATGCGTCAATTGAGGATATTCAGGAACGACTCAGAAAATTAAAAGATAATCATCAATGATGAAATGGAAAGGAAATATGTATGACAGGACAGCAAGATAAAAAATCAATACTTAAAGATCTTACAGAATTAGGAAAGTCAAAGGGCAACCTAACAAATGATGAAATTATAGAAGCTCTTGGTGAAATTGAGTTTAAGCCTGAAGAGATTGAAAAACTATATGATTCACTTGAACAGCAGGGTATTGAAATTATTGAAGAAGACGTTGAAAATCTTTCAATTGACGATATTGATGGCGTAACAGAAAAAAAATCTGATGATACAGTTTCTGATTCAGGAGAAATGATATCGATTGATGATCCTGTAAAGGTTTATCTTAAGGAAATAGGACGAGTTCCCCTTCTAACTGCTGAAGAAGAAGTAGATTTGGCTATAAAAATTGCAGACGGCGACATTAATGCAAAAAAACGTTTGTCAGAGGCTAACTTAAGACTTGTTGTAAGTATAGCTAAAAGATATTTGGGGCGCGGAATGCAGTTTCTTGATTTAATTCAGGAAGGTAACCTTGGACTTATTAAGGCAGTAGAAAAGTTTGACTATACAAAAGGATTTAAGTTTTCTACCTATGCAACTTGGTGGATACGTCAGGCAATTACAAGAGCTATCGCAGATCAGGCACGCACAATCAGAATTCCGGTTCATATGGTTGAAACAATAAATAAGGTTAAAAAGGTATCTACGCAAATTCTCCACGAAAAAGGGCACGAGCCAACGGCAGAGGAAATTGCGGAAAAGCTTGATATGTCTGTAGAAAAGGTAAGAGAGATTGTAAGAGTTGCACAAGAACCGGTTTCTTTAGAAACACCAATCGGAGAAGAAGAGGACAGCCACCTTGGCGACTTTATTCCGGACAGTGACACTCCTGCTCCGGCTGATGAAGCATCACACGCGCTTCTTAAAGAACAGCTTCAGGAGGTGCTTGCGACACTTACCCCAAGAGAAGCAAAGGTTTTAAAACTTCGTTTTGGTCTTGATGACGGAAAAAGCCGTACCCTTGAAGAGGTTGGTATTGAGTTTCAGGTAACACGTGAGCGTATCAGACAGATTGAAGCTAAGGCTTTAAGAAAGCTAAGACACCCATCACGCAGTAAGAAGCTTAAGGATTACCTTGATTAGTTTTTCGATGCTTATATATAATTTATGCAATGATGTCCCCGCTTGTAAAGCGGTGGACGTCATTCACTATTTCAGTGGCATTATAAACTCCTACTTAAACATTGAGTAGCTAACGTTCCTATCGCAGTTGCAATCTATCGCAAACTCCATTTTAAGAAGGCTTGCAGGAAGGATAGTTATCTGATTTAAACAACAGATTTAAGATTCGACAAATGCATAAAATATATGTATCAGGCTGTCATTGGACAGCCTGTTTAAATATATAATCTTGTACCTGGATATATTATATTTGGATTTGAAATTGAGTTATTTCTTGCAATGCTTTCAACTGTTGTGCCAAATCTCTGGGCAATAGACCATAATGTATCTCCGGGTCTTGTTACATAAATATATCCGCTCTCTAATTCGGTATCAACAGGTATTTTAAGATTTTGTCCAACATAAATCATATTAGGATCAGCAATTTGGTTTGCAGAAAGTATTTTTTCAACACTAGTACCGAAAAACTGTGCAATACCAAAAAGTGTGTTTCCTTTTCTTACAACATATTCTACAGTTTCCATAATAACCTCCATTCATTACAGAATACACGCAAATTTAGATTATGTGATAGATTTTTTATAATGTTAAAACAGTACTTTTGTGTAAATATTAGTAACTCATTACCTAAATTATAAACATATTTGTCAAAATACACATAAAACGAGTTGTTTTTTCTACACTTGTATTCATAGAAGTGTAGACTATTATTCCTAATTGGAAATATAATTTGATTAAATTTTGGTATTATATCAATATAATAATATATACTATTACGAGTAATTATATATGGTGAAAATAAATGTTATCAAAAAGATTTATTTCAGCTTTTTTAGCATTGATTATATTCTTAACTGCATTGTCTGTTGGTTATTTTAATGTTTCTGCAAAAACAGATTACCAGAGCTATGCTAAAAAACTTGATAAAACCACATATTCCGGTGAGTTGGGCGCTATTTATTCTAAGAAATCCACAATATTCAGAGTATGGGCGCCAAATTCCGACTTAGTGCGTGTTAAGCTTTTTAAATCAGGGTCAGATACTAAAAAAAATACCGGTTATTATAAAATGGCTACTATGACTAAAAGTAAGTCAACAGGTGTGTGGCATGTAAAAATTAAAGGTAATTTAAAAAATATCTACTATACTTATGTTATAAAAAGAGGTAAGAAAACCTACGAAACTACTGATATATATGCAAAAGCCTGTGGCGTAAACGGAAAACGCAGTATGGTGGTTGACCTTGCTTCAACTAATCCAAAAGGTTGGGAAAATGACAAGCATATTATTGTAAATAATCAGACTGACGCAAAAATCTGGGAAGTACAGATTGCAGATTTTTCTTCATCAAAAACAAGCGGTGTTTCTGAGAAAAATCGAGGTAAATATCTTGCTTTTACTGAAAGTGGTACTACAGTCAACGGTTTAGCCGGCACACAGTCTACTTGTGTTGATTATCTTAAAGAGCTTAACATTAATTATGTGCAGATAAACCCATTCTATGATTTTGGCTCAGTTGATGAAACCGACACCTCCGATAATGATAAAAACTATAACTGGGGATATGATCCGGTAAATTATAATTGTCCTGAAGGTTCATACAGCTCAAACCCTCATAAAGGAAACGTAAGAATTAAAGAGTGTAAGGAAATGATACAGGCTCTCCATAATGCAGGCATAGGTGTTATTATGGATGTTGTATATAATCATACACTTAAGGATAAAGATTCAAATTTCAATTTAACTGTACCTAATTATTATTATCGTATTAACAGCGACGGAACTTGGTCTAATGGTTCGGGCTGCGGCAATGATGTTGCAACAGAAAGAAAAATGGTCAGCAAGTATATAGTTGATTCAGTAACATATTGGGCAAAGGAATACCATATCGACGGATTTCGTTTTGACCTTATGGGATTGATTGATGTAAACACAATGAATTCCGTAAGAGCATCACTTGATAAGCTTGAGAATGGTGAAAAGCTTATAATGTATGGTGAGGCTTGGAATTTATCAACTTCAACTGATAATGATACAATTCTTGCAAATTATAAGAATATGTCACGTCTAAGCCTTAGAATAGGCGCTTTTGACGATACATACAGAGATGCTTTAAAAGGCAGTACATCAGGTGATGATCTTGGATTTATCCAATCAGGAGAGAAAAAAGCCAATCTGCGAACGGGCATTGCAGGTCAGGCTGATACTATAACAGGCTGGGCAAAGTCTCCTACACAAACTGTTACCTATGCTTCCTGCCATGATAATTTAACCCTTTGGGATAAGCTGGTTAAGTCTGTTAAAGGCAATGATGCTGACTATTTTACCAGATATAATGACCTTGTTGCTATGAATAAATTGGCAGGTGCAGTAACATACACTTCTCAAGGAATTAGCTTTATGTTAGCAGGTGAAGAGTTCTGCCGTACAAAGCAGGGTAACGAAAACAGTTATAAATCAGGATTTAAAGTTAATCAAATAGATTGGACCTACCTTGAAACCTACGGTGATGTTTCAGATTATTATAAAGGACTTATTGAAATAAGAAATAATATTACCGCTTTCAGAGATCCAACCTCTGAAACTGCAAATAACATTAACTATCTTGAAGATATGCCTGACGGCGTACTTGCTTACGAAATAAAAGATTCTGTATATAATAAGGTGTGCGTTGCTTTTAACATCAGTGACAATACAGCTTCTGTAAATCTAAAGGGAGACTGGATTCAGTTAGCTGATGAAAAAACTGCTGGAATGAAAAGCCTTGGAAATGTTGGAGGCACGTTAAAAATACCCGGAAAATCCGCAGCAATTCTTGTAGATAGATTATCTTATAACAGCATAGACTTAAAGTCAGATACAGGAAAAGTTATTGTCAATTACTATAAAGATGATGAGATTTTCAAAAGCTATGTTGTTACAGGTAAAATTGGCGAAAGCTTTGAAATTAATCCTGTTCATTCTGTTGTAATGGATTATAATATTATAAAAAATACAGGCGTCACAGGTAATTTCAGCAATACCGTAAAAAACTGTAATTTCTATTGTGAGCCATATGACGGCAACCATTCAAGTGTAACGTTTATGTATGTTGATGAAAATAATAAAGCTATTTCTGACTACACAATTATGACAAACCGTCAGGGACAGCAATATATAACTCCCTCTATTCCATCTATTGACGGCTACGCTCTTAATCTTAATAAACTGCCCGAAAACGGCTGCGGAGAGTTTTCTGATAAGGATATTACAGTAAAGTATTACTATAATAAAAAAGATAAAAACGATAATCTTTGCAAAGTTAATATTGTTTATATGTCAACCGATGGAAAAATTCTTGGTACCGACACAAAAACAGGGGAGAGAAATCAGGAGTATTCAACTTCTCAGCTTGAGTTTGAAAACTATGAGTTTTTATCTGTTTCCGAAAACTGCAAGGGTACTTATGATTATTTGGAACAGAATGTTCTGTATATTTACAAATCTGTTTCATTAACATTTATGTTTTTTACTATTATATTTATTGTTGCAGGCATAATTCTGATAGCTTTTCTTATATCAGTTTTTTTTATAAGAAAAAAGAAAAGATTAATGAAAAATCTTGAAATAAAATAATCAATAAAAATCAATTAGTTAATATTCCCCACCGGGATTTTTAAAAGTATATTTTTAAAGGAGGAAAAATTTATGGCAAAGAGAATTTTGTCAACACTTTTGTGTGTTCTCCTAATGGTATCTTCATTAGTAGTAGCTAGTGCAGCTACAACTGACAAGTCCTCAACTTCTGCTACAACTGCTTCATCAGCAGCCTCTCAGGAACTTGACGATAAGTATGGTTATAATGGAAATGACCTTGGTGCAACATACACATCAGAGTCCACAACTTTTAAAGTATGGGCTCCAACAGCTACTGAAGTAAAGGTAAATCTTTTTGCAACAGGCAGCGACGAAGAAAAAGGTGCAGAAGATTTAGGATCATATGATTTAATATTTGATGAAACTAACGGCGTATGGTCCACATCAGTTGACGGTGACCTTAAGAATGTGTATTATACATATTCAATCACGGCTAAAAATGTAACAGGAACTAAAACATCTGTTAAAGAAACTCAGGATATTTATTCTGTAGCAACAGGTGTAAACGGTAAGCGTTCTATGATTTGCGATCTGAAGGATACAGATCCTGATGGTTGGGATCAGGATAAGCACGTTGTTCCTGATAAATCAACAGATTCTTCAGTTTGGGAAATTCATATAAAAGATTTCTCATATAACGAGAATTCCGGTGTTTCAGATGCAAACCGCGGTAAATACCTCGGCTTCACAGAAACAGGTACAACACTTAACGGTGAAGGTAAAACATCAACCTGTATTGATTACCTTAAGGAATTAGGTATCACAACAGTTCAGATTAACCCCTTCTACGATTTTGGTTCAATTGATGAAACTGGTTCCGATACACAGTTTAACTGGGGTTATGACCCTGTAAACTATAACGTTCCCGAAGGTTCTTATTCTACAAATCCATACGACGGTAATGTAAGAATTAAAGAGTGTAAGCAAATGATTAAGGCTTTACATGATGCCGGTATTTCTGTAGTTATGGATGTTGTTTATAACCACACGTATTCCTACGATTCATGCTTTGAAGCTACAGTCCCTAATTACTATTACAGAATGACAGCAACAGGTGAATATTCAAACGGTTCAGGTTGTGGTAATGAAACTGCAACAGAGCGTCTAATGTTTAGAAACTTCGTTATTCAGTCTTGCCTGTATTGGGTAAATGAATACCATGTTGACGGCTTCCGTTATGACCTTATGGGTATTATGGATGTTGAAACAATGAATATGATCCGTGATGAGCTTGACAAAATAAATCCAAAACTCACAATGTGGGGAGAAGGATGGACAGGCGGCACTTGCACATATCCTGACACAACCTGCACAGGTGAAAAGCTTTTAGGCGGCACACAGGCTAATGCCAAGTCACTTAGTGAAAGAGTTGCCTTCTTTAATGATGGTATTCGAGATGGTATCAAGGGTTCAGTTTTCCATTCTGATGAAATCGGCTGGGTACAGGGTGATCCAACCAGTTACAACAATGTTTACCTTGGAATTACTGCTTCCGGCAGTTCTTCATGGAGTGCTCAATCTCCACAACAGTGTGTAACTTATTCCTCTTGTCATGATAACTTAACACTTTGGGACAAACTGTGTATTTCAAATGGTTTAACTAAATATTACCGTGGCAGAAATGATAATCTTCTTGCTCAGAACAGACTTTCTGCAGGACTTGTAACAATGTCACAAGGTATAACATTCTACCTTGCCGGTGAAGAAATGTGCCGTTCAAAGGATGGTGACGAAAACAGTTATTCATCTCCTGCAACTGAAAATATGATTGACTGGTCATTAGTTGAATCTAATGCAGATATGATTTCATACTATAAAGGATTACTTGAAATACGTAAAAATTTTGCTCCTATTAGTAACACAAAGAAAAGTAACTATATTTTCTATGGTCAATCAAAGGTTTCTTCCAACACATTAGCAATGGTAATTACTAATACAACGGCAGGTCAGTGGTCAAAACTTGCTGTATTAGCAAATAACTCAGCGAATGATATAGAATATAGTTTACCAAATGAAACAAAGGATTGGATTATTATATCTGATGGTGTTGAAGCAGGCGTAACGAAACTTGGCACAGTTACCGGCGGTAAGTTTACAATTCCTGCACGTTCAATGATTATTGCTGCTGATAAGGATAGCTTTGAAACTGCAAATGTTCAAAGCAGATTAGGAAAGGTTACAATTAATTCTTATAACCTTAACACTAAGAAATTAATCGATTCTCGTGTAATCAGGGGTACAATCGGTTCAAAATATAATGCAACACCATCAAATTCAATTGGCGTTGATTATGTTCAGAACAGTGTTGAAGGTGAAGCTACAGGCGTATATACAGCAGAGGATAAAGTAGTTAACTACTACTTTGGTTATTATACACCTGAGTCATTATCAAAAGACTTAAACGGCGACACAAAACTTAACATTAATGATGCTACTCTTATTCAGAGAGCTGTAGCAAATGTTCTTACACTTACTGATGCACAGAAAACAATTGCCGATTATAACTATGACGGCATTGTTGATATTAACGATGTAACAATGATTCAGAAGCATTTAGCAGGTATGTCAGTAGGCTTAGGTACAGTTAATGTTAACTTCTATAAAACAGGCACAACAGATAAGATTGCAACATCAATTGAATACACCGGTCTTGTTGGTTCAGAATACACTGCTTCTTCAGCAACATCTCTTGGCTATGTTCTTAATAATGAGAAAATGCCTGAGGAAACGGTAAAGGTTGCTTATGGTGTTAACACTGAAATTAACTACTACTACGATTATATCGGAGCTAATGTTAAACTCCATGTTCAGCATAACGGCGATAAGACATGGGTACCAAACGTATGGCTCTGGGGCAGCAAGAATGGCGCTGACAGCGGTACAAACTATTGCGTGAATAAGACATGGCCCGGCGATAAACTTGAACTTGACGAAAATAATTGGTACTCTACAAGCTTTGAATGTTCAAGTAACGATAATTCATATAATGTAATTGTTTCAAACGCTCCGGATGGAACAACAGCAGAGGCTCAGTCTGCTGACTGCAAGGGCTTTACACAGCTTGAATTATGGATATTAATTGATGATCATGCAAGTGGAATTTCACTTCTTTTCTATGATGTTAACCCGCTTGAAAATGAGTTTGCAACACCGATTTATGAAGGTTAATTTGTTCCATATTATATTTTAAATAAAAATCCGCCGAAGTTTCGTACTTCGGCGGATTTTTATTGAGAAGCTAAACATTTTGTGATATAATATATTATATTCTGTTTTTGTATAGTTAAAACTGTACAGTTTAATCAGAAAGTTTTAAAAATATGGGGAAGTCAAATGAAAATTGTAATTGTAGATGATGATAATAATTCATTGGAAAGGCTGAAAAATTCTCTCATAAAAAATTATGGAGATTACATAGAGTCTGTTTTGGAATATAACAATCCCGTGAGCTTTATTAACTCTAAGATTGAATTTGACCTGATTTTTCTTGATATAGAAATGCCTGAGATATCCGGTATAGAGCTTTCTAAAAACAAATCTTTTCTTGGAACTAATATTGTTTTTGTTACTGCAAGAGAATCCTTGGTTTTTGAAGCATATAACGAAACAAATGCAATTGGATTTATTAGAAAACAACATCTTAATGATGATTTAAGTATTATAATGAAGAAACTTACTAAGATAGATAATAATTCTATGTCTATTATAGTCAAGCGTGGAAAAGAAATAATTAGGCTTTCTTGTGAAGATATACTGTATATTGAAAATCAATCAAACAACGTAATAATTCATACCGGTCACGGTATCTATAGCAAGAGATATAAAATCTCAGATATTGAAAGCGATCTTTCAAACTTAAGCTTTATAAGATGTCACTCCGGATTTGTAGTGAATCTTAAATTTATTGAGTATATCGGTGATAAGGATATTACCTTAGATAATGGAGAAAAAATTCCAATCAGCAGAAAAAGGATAAAGTCTGTTAAGGAAAACTTCCTTAGATATAATGGGGTGTAATATGGGTAGTATTACTTTAACAGTATTCAATTATGTGTTTTATCTTATACAGGCAATAGCCTTTGTAACCTTTTCAGGTAAACTATTGAATTTTAAATTGAATTCAACAACAAATATTTATTATGTAAGTATTGTACCGGTGGGACTGTTGTTTGCAGCATCAATTATGTTTAATACTTTGCAATTTTCATTAGGTTATGTTGAAATACTAAGCTTTTTATTTGTTATGTGGACATATACCTGTTGCTTGTTTAAAAACAGTTTAATTTTGCGATTATTAGCACCGGTATTTTCCTATATTTTATATACTGCTGTAGTGCTATTTTATTATTTCTTTGCCTCGGTAGTGTTAAATGTTGATTGGTACAATCTTATGATAACAGATCAAATCTATAGCATAGTTGCTAAACTGATAATAAATCTGACGTTTTGTTTTGTTCTCTATATCGTGTATAAATCCTGTAACTACAGAATAAATTTAAACAGTTTTTCAGAATATATATTTTACGTAATACTTCCGGTAATTACATTTGGTATTATATTTTTATCATTTGTTATTGCTACAGACAGAAAAACCTCTCATTCAGCTATGATTTCTCTGGGGGTTATTTCTATAACAATGGTGTTTGTTTCTATACTTGTAATTAGCTTAATGCCTAAAGCAGCATACAGCTATAGGGTAGAGTCACAGAACTACATTATGAAAAAACAGCAGGAACAGTACCGAGAAAGAATTATTGAATCAAATAAAAGCCTTGAAGAAATTGCTGTAATTCGCCATGATATGAAAAATAAAATTCTTTGTATAGGAGAGCTTCTTAATAACGCCAATTATGATGAGGCTATTGAGATGTGCAGTGAAGTAAAGTACGAGCTTGAAAAAGCTACCTTGCTTTTCCATACTGACAACCCATATTTAAATTCAATTCTTAACATTACATATAAAAAGGCTAAGGAAAATAATATTGATATTAAAGTAACAGCAGCCTGTAATTTTCAAGGTGTTGGAAGTACAGATATTGTTGCACTAATCGGTAATATTTGCGATAATGCAATTGAGTATCTAACTTCAATTGATGACGAAAGAAAACTTGAGTTGAAGCTTACTAAAAAGGGAAGTTATTATTTCATTTCTGCAAAAAATAATATAATAGGCTCTGTGCTTTCCGGTAATCCAAATCTTAAATCCTCAAAAAATGATAAGATTTTTCACGGACACGGCATTAAAAATATACGGACAATTGCTAAAAAATATAAAGGAAGCGTTGATATATCTGAAATTGACAGTAGCTTTGTTATTAATATAATGCTTGAAATTCCAAAGAAATAAATAAATGCAGATAGATGAACCGTCATCTATCTGCATTTTAATATTATTATATAATTCCTGCAAAAATCAAAAGTGTAAGTAACAGAGTAACTGTAAGCAACGCAGAAACTGCAAAGATAATGAATGTATTTGTCCTTTTCATATTTTCATCATCAGCACTTTTTCTTTTTGGAATTAGCTTTGCCTTTCTTAGAGTAGTAACAATACCTTTGTATAAGAAAAGCACAAGAGCTGAATTTAAGCTTGCCTTAAGTGCGTTAAAAGGAATTAATAAAGGTAATAATAATGCAATTATTGCTTCTCTTGGAATGCCTTGATATATAGGTGTAAGAATGTAATTCCAAAGAATCATTACTATAATCATTGAAACAGAACCTGCAATAAGTCCAATTACTGCTCTTGATAAGGTTTTTCTTCTGTCATAAATTGTTGTCGCAACTCCAACAAATACTCCTGAAGCCACAAAGTTCATAGCTAAGCCAATAAGTCCTGTTGTACTTATTGTTACCATTTCAACTGTACATACTACCAGTGACATAATGATACCTGCAACAGGACCAAAAATAAAACCTCCGATTGTCAATATAACATCCTTGGGCTCATAAGTGAGGAAGCCTCCGATGTTAGGTAATCTCAGCAATATATCTGCCGTTATGGCAATTGCAGTAAGCATAGCCATAGAGCAAAGTGATTTTACATTTAATGTGTTTGATTTTTTTTTGATGTCCATTACATCATCTCCTGAAATAATATTTAGGAGTTGTCAGGGTAAAAAATACTCCGTTACAAAGAGTAACGGAGCTAAAATGCTATTGCAAATTAGTCTTCTTACATCCGGACTATACCGTCGGCACCTGAATTTCACAGGTTCAGCGAGCAAAAACTCGGTCGTGGGCTTTACCACCGGTGGGGAATTGAACCCCGCCCCGAAGACAACTTCTGTATTATATTATATAACTTATATAACATTTGTCAATAGGAAATTATTCTTTAACAGCTTTATTAGAGCAAGGAGTATCCAAATCAAGATAGTATAAATCGTGAGAAATTACCTGCTGACTTTCAGGAGGAGGGGTCATATAATCAGAACCAAAAGCAAGCTCAAGATATTTGTTATATCCACTCATAGTCTTAAATTTATGCCCCTCAAAAAATACTTCTGTAGTATCTTTAAACAATTCCTTAGGATACTCGTTTTTCATAATTTTGGGACCTGCACAAAGCTCACAAAGATTTTTGCAATCCTCAATACAGTATTTCGTCATTTGCTTTTCTGCAAATTTCCATATTTTTTTCCTTGTTTGATAATTTTTAAAAATTCCAAGAAGCAGCTTGCTCCCCTTAGCCATAAGACCACCATGCTTTTCAGGAATAGTCTGTGCTCTGAAAAGTGAATAAATCATACACCAAAAATATTGACAGTATTTTTGAATTTTTCCGTCAGGTCGAGGATCAATAGGAAATATATCAAAAGCAACACCGTGCGGAATATCCAAATCCTTTTGATAATTTTTAATCAAGGTACTGCTTGTATCAACTAAGGTTGCAAAGCAGTTTCTTGTAAATGTTTCATCAGTTTCATTAAGAAGTACGAACTTGCCGTCAGCTTTTTGCTTTTGCCATTCCTTAATGAAAATTTCATAATCAGACCTTGGCATAAAAACATCTGCATCATCGTCCCAAGGAATAAATTTACCATACCTTAATGAACCTATAAGACATCCGCCGCACAGATAATATGTTAAGCTATTTTGTTCGCAAAATTCGCTGAACTTAATTAATAAATCAAGCTCCTTAAGTTGTAATTCTCTAAGTTGTTTGGAACTAAGTTTCAGCTTTTCTGCCATAAAAATTACTCCTGCTCTTTTTGTTTTTTAATACTTCTTTTCCAAAACGGAATACTTACAATTCCAACTATTGTTCCTATTCCGTAGGCAAAATGCATAAGCGGAAATAAAAAAGGCAACAGGAAGAACTGAATTCTTGTTTCTCTCATAGTAAAGCAGCTAACTGTGTTTACAAAGTCAAACATAGAATATAGAAGAAATAATATTTCAAGTAAAAGTGGATAGCCACAGAATGCAAGCAGAGTACTGAAAATCAAAGCCATTACAAATAAGAATGGTACAAAGTGGTAGTATGACAAGCATCTTGGCTCAACAGAGGTTGTAAGTCCTATCCACTTGCCGTTGCCGTATTTTTGTTTAATCATACTTTTTAAACTGCTTCGAGTGTGTTGATAAGAAATAATTTCAGGGTTAAAGCAAAGCTTATAGCCTGCCTTTTTAATTCTGTAATGTATCTCATTGTCCTCGGTACGAGTAAGATTTTCGTTAAAAAAACCTACCTTATCAAAAACTTCTCTCCTATATGCGCCGTGGAAAAGTGAATTTACATAGCTTTTTCCTTGCTGTCGTCTATATGGGGCTATAGAACTGCCGAACATTGATGTTTCAACAAGGAGAAGTGTTTCTTTCCAAGGTGTAGTTTTGTCAATAATATTAGGACGCACACCACCGCAAATGTATTCTCCGCTTTCAAGGGTTTCAATGTTCTTTTCAATGAAGTTTGATGGGATAGAAGCGTGCGCATCAATTCTAACAACAGCATCGCCCTCATAGTTTTTTAGTACCACATTCCAACCGCAGGGTTGAGTCTTCTTAGGGTTGCTAAATACTTTAACGTCAAAAAACTCATCTTTATTTTTTTTCCTGAAAGTTTCCATAATCTTTTTAGTATTGTCAGTAGAGTTACTGTCAACTAAAATAATTTCAATTTTTTTATGGTCATATGTCTGAGCGCATATGTCTTTTAGAAGTAGCCCCAACTTATTTTTTTCATTGTAGGCTATAATTCCTACGGTTATTATCATAGATTTTTACCTTCCTTATTAAGTTTAATCAGCCATTTTGAAGATGTAGCTAATGATTCAGTTAAATAGGGAATAACATATAATGCAGGCAAAACAAAAAAACAAAGCATAATCCAAAGGGTAAATGTAAATATAAGAATAATATAGTCCTTGTAATGCTTAACGGAAAGTTTAATTGTTTTTTTGCCAAAGTAGTATTCTGCTCCCATATTATCCTTATCAATATATAAGAATTCAATAAAAATAAGCCCAAGAGACAAAATAATACCTGCTGTAATTCCAAGCCCAAAAAGAATGGAATAGATTATAAAACCAATTTGTTCAGCTGCAACATTAGGGAATAAATCAACAGTAATATCAATAATTTTTAAAATCCAATAGGGAAGAAGTGTAATTGCTATATTCAAAATAGTAATACCCATAATAATAAGATTGAACAATACGGTTTTAAAATATCGTTTTATTTTTAAAAAGAAATAAAATGTAGTTCTTAGATTGCTTTCGCCGGTGTTAGAGAGTTCATAGAAATACTTTAAAAAGCCATTTTTTACAGGTGTAAGAAACACCCCTGTTGCAAAGGTAGATAATAAAATTATATTTAATGTTATTGTTGAGCTTTTCTTAAACTCACCGTTAATATCGTAAACTCTGAAAATACTGACTAGACTTTCAAATAAAAGTATAAGAGCAATAATAAAGCCCAAAAATACAAACAACGCAGAAACAGCACCGGTCCAGTTGTTTTTTAGCTTTTCTTTAGCTTGACTTCTAATGATTCTTTCTATTTTCATGTAAACATATCTCCCAAACTCTAACAGGTAAAATATAAAATGTAAGATTTTATATGGATGTATATTAAATTGTTTCCGTAAACATTTTATACATAGCCTGCAAACAAATTTCTCCATGTTTGAAAAATTTATCTTTATCAATACTTTCGTCTGCATTGTGCATATTAGTGTTGTCATCTTTAAATATAGGACCAAAAGCAACTCCTTTTCCACCTAACATTCTGGCGTAGGTTCCTCCGCCTGTGGAATAAAGCTCAGGTGCTTCATAGGTAATATCTTTATAAGAATCAGAAAGTAGTTGAACTGTTTTACTTTCCTTAGGTAAATATAATGGTAAAGAATGGTGTATAATTTTAGTGTTTAAGTTTCTGCGCCTCGCACATTTTTCTATATGCTTAAAAATTCTTTTACCTTTCATAGTAACAGGGTAACGAATATCAAGAACAAGCTGTGCTTTGTTATCATTAATTCTAACCTTGCTTAAAGCCACTGTAAGATCCTTTGAAACGCTGTCACGTATTTTTAATCCCAAGCCGGTGCCGTCAGTATAAGCACCAATACTTGTATTGATAAAAGTACAAAGAGTACCTAAATCTTCTTGATCATAAAACTCTGAAAGTAACTTTGCAAGATATATCACAGCATTTTTGCCCTTTTCAGGCTCGCAGGCATGAGCAGCAGTACCTTTGCTTATAATTACAAGACCGTCTATGGTTTCTTTAAAATCAAAGTAACCCTCAAGGGCTTTAACATTATTAATAATTGAATATACTTCAGATTCAGAACTGTAAATCAATGCTTCTGCACGATCGGGAACAGCATTTAAAGCCTTGCCTGCTTTGATGGCGCTTAGAATTTTTCCGTCATTTCTGTCCATATATATTTCAATCTGAAGAATTCCCTTTTCTGCAAAGCAGATACCATATTTATTGTCAGGTGTGAAAGAAATTTCAGGTATTGGCTCATTTGCAAAATAAGTTTCCATATCAGTCATACCTACTTCTTCGTCAGTACCGAAAATACAGCGAATGGTGTTGTTGCCTATAACATTATTGTCCTTTAAAGCTTTAAGACAGTATAGGCTCATTATTGCGGCGCCCTTGTCATCAGCAATACCTCTGCCATATAATCTGCCCTCATCTTCTGTAAGTGTAAATGGTGGATAGGTCCAGTTTTCTCCTGCCGGAACAACATCAAGGTGGGTTAATACACCGCAAAGTTTTCCCTTGTTACCAAACTCTACGTGACCCGCTTTTCCTTGAATATTTTTTGTTTTTAATCCCATTTCATTTGCTCTTTTTAGTACAAACTCCAATGCTCTAATGCATTCTTCTTCATTATCAGATGAAACAGATTTAATTTCTATAAGTGTTTTTAAATCCTTTAAAATATCGTTTTTATAATCATTAATTTTACTTCCAAAACTCATTGTAAAATCAACCTGCTTTGTGCCATTTTTTGAATAAAATTAAAATTCCTAAGTATATAATAAAAATTATACCACACATAGTTGTGATTATAATTCCGGTTGGGAAACCGGGTATAGTATATTCAAAATTTATTATACTTTTAGTATTGCCGGGGACTTTAACAGCCATAAATCCAATATTGGATTTTATAATTTCAGTTTTATTGCCATTTACCGTAGCATTCCAGCCTTCATCATAAGGAATACTGAAGAACACAAGATTATCTTTTCCTTTATTATCAATTTTAGCAATAAATCCATTATTGTGGTAACTGAACATATTACAGGAGTTATTTTTCAGTTTTTTACAATCCTCATAATAGTTTTCACTTCCGTATTGGTAGTCCGTTACAATGCTTTTAAAATTATGGGTTTTACCTGATTTTAAATCGCGTTTTAATACATCATATTTATCTTTGGAGTATCCTGTAATATCAGAATATTTTTCCATATCCTCCAATGATAAAACCATAGCCTTAAGTAAAGCCTCAGATCTGTCAATCTCTTGTATCATTTCGTACTCTTCTTCCGAAATAAAGCTGTCATACATAAATCCCATGGGTATGTAGTGCTGATTTTCGTAAACCTTGCATTCATTTACCTTTTTTAAATATTTCCAGCCTGGCATTTTTGTAAGACCGTCTTTGTCAATAAAGCAGTCATCTTCATCATCATAGCATTGATCAAAAAGATATTTGCAGCTAAATAAACCTCGTAATCCATAATAATCACAATCAGGTCTTGATGCAACATCCCTTGTAATTCCAATACTATTATAGAAATCCATAATAGAAGTGTTTACAACGCTATGAAAGGCATTTATAGAAGGAATTTGCCAGTACATAGCCAGGTTATCAACACATTCATAAAAATCTGAGCGAACCTTATTTATATCATCAAGCTTAAGTTTATCCCCACAGTTTAATCCATTATCTTTAATAAATGCAGTTTCATCATTATCAAGGGAAATGCCGGTTTGAATAATATATGTGGATGATAACAGGCTGATAATTACAATACCAACAATGGAAGCAATTGCAAGTCTGTTGCTTGTTCGAAACTTTTTGATAATCAGCACAAACATTAGTAGAGAAATTAGTGAAATTGCAACATAAATCCAATATCTTGATACATATTCTTCCAGTCCCACGTATGTTGTTACTTTATCATTCTCATCAACAATATTGTTTGGCATAAATCCGATTAATACGGAAATTCCAACGATTATACCGCAGGACCAACCTATAGCTCTGTTCCAATCAACATCTTTATTTTCAAGACTTAATACAGTAGCAAGGCTCATCATAAGAACAGGCATATAGAACCATCTGGCATAGTAAATGCTTGAATTAAGCATTTGAAAAGCAGAGTTAAACAAAGGTACCATAGCCATTAAAATCAAAATTGAAATTAATTTTTTAAGCCAGCTTCTTTGTCTTAACTGAAAATAACCTATTACTCCTGTCATGCCAACCAAAGGCAGCCACCCGCTGACAGAAGCCCAGTTACACTCAACATTTGGGGTAAAATTAGGCTGAGCAGCAAGTTCAGGAGGAAAGAAAAAACTTAAAATAATATACCAATAGCGCTGAGGCACATTGTGAACTAATGCGTCAAAACCATTGGGAAGTGATTCAAGCCTTGGATTGCCTGAAATAAATAAAACAGTTGGAAGTATTAAAATTGCAGTGGCTGCAAATCCTAATATTACCTCAAAAACAAACAACATTAAAGATTTTAGCGTCAACTTGTAATTGTTGGTAAAAACAAGCATCAGCCAATAAATTGCCACAAATAAAATCATACCTGCAAAAAAATAGTAGTTTACAATACAGGCTGCAAAAACCGCCGGAGCAACTATCCCTCGTTTGTTATCATACATAAACCTATCTACAGCAGCTAATAAAAGAGGAAAAATAATCATTGGCTCGTGAAAATGGTAAAAGAATATGTTATATATTGAAAATCCTGAAAATGCATATAGAAGTCCGCCTGCAACCGCAAATAATTTATTGTTCACATATCTTTTAAGATATAAATAGGCAGCTAGTACTGCACAACCGAATTTAAGTATAAAGAGCGGTCCCATAAGAAAAGGCACAGCTTCACTCGGAAACAGCATAGTTATCCAGAAAAAAGGACTTCCCAGCAGATAAAATGTATATGAACCTAAAAGCTGAGAACCAAGGTCGGTAGTACTGCTCCAAAGAAGGTTGCCTGATTGTATAGAGTCGTGAACCATTTGATAAAAGGGAATTTCCTGAGCATTAAAATCTCCGTAATAGAAGAAAATTCCGCCGTTTCTGATAATGCCCGGAATAAACAGCAGTGCAGAAAGTAACAGCCCTGTGAGAAAAGCCAGTAGCCCATAGTTAAGCTTTAGGTTACTATAATATTTAGAAAAATTGTTATTTCTAAGAGTTTTTATTCTGTTCACAACATTCCTCTTTCACACAATTTTCAACATTACTTTACAAGTAATAAAAATTGTATATAATAATATTGTATATTCTATCACAAAACAGAAAGATTTTGAACAGTTTTATTGAAATTTTTCAGGTAAAATTTTTAAAGGAGAAAATAAACAGATATTATGGAGAGTTCACATTTTTTTGCAATGCTGTCAAGAATGAAATTTATTAACCGTTGGGGTCTAATGAATAATACAAAAAATGAAAATATAAGCGAGCATAGCTTACAGGTAGCAATGTTTGCTCATATTCTGGTGCTTATACATAATAAAAACGCTAAGGATAAACTTAATGCCGAAAGAGCAGCATTGCTGGGAATATATCATGATTCTGCGGAAATAATTACAGGAGACATGCCAACCCCTGTAAAATATTATAACTCACAGATTGTAAAGTCATATAAGCAGGTAGAAGCAATGGCTGAAAACAAGCTTGTTTCAATGCTGCCAAAGGAATTTCAGCAGGAGTTTTCAGATATACTTATCCACGAAAATGAAAATGATAAAGAGTTGTATAAATATGTAAAAGCAGGTGATAAGCTTTCGGCATTGGTAAAATGTATTGAAGAAATACGTATGGGCAATGATGAATTTAATCAGGCAAAATCTTCCATAGAGAGCTCATTAAATAAAATGAATATGGAAGAAGTAAGTATTTTTTTGAAAAAATTTTTGCCTTCTTTTGCTCTGACTTTAGACGAATTAAACTTATAAAATACAATCTGTAACAATATAGCTACCGTTTGTAACATTATTTACAAAATTAATAATTTATATGGTATGATATTTTTAGTTAAATAAATTGTTTGAATTTGAGGTAATAAAAATAATTCATTTTAATTTTTAAATTGTATAGTATACATCATAATGTGACAACTTATGCAAATAGTGACAATACAGATATTATTCTTTATAAGAATTATAATAATAAGCATTTTGTGTTATAATACATAAAATTGTATTTTTATGTATAAATATAAGATTTTTAAGGAGAGATATTATGGCTGGCTTAAAAAAGCATGGTGGTAAGTCTTCCAATTTTGTTGACATAAACTCAAATACACAGGTAATCAAAGCCTTTAAGAAAAAGGGCAGAGTCAGACGAGGCCTTTCAATTTTTATTGCAATTGTATTGATGATTACAGGTGCAGGTATGATTTATTACTACAATGCACTTGATTCCCTTAACTTTAAGGAAATTGATGATGAAACATTACCTACCCAGGCAACTTCGTTAGAGGAACCGGGAGATATTAATACAGGTTTATCTGAAGGTGATTTGCTTTCTGATTCCAAAATTCTTAATGTAATGCTTTTTGGTGAAGATAACCACAGTAAAAATACAACCGGACGAAGTGACTCAATGATTTTATGCTCCATTGATAACCGTTCCAAAAAGATTAAGCTAACATCTTTCCAGCGTGATACCTATGTTTATATTCCCGGTAACGGCTATAATAAAATCAATTCTTCCTATTCTCTTGGGGGAGCTGCTCTTTCAATTAAAACCGTTGAAGCAAACTTTGGTATTAAAATTGACCGATACGCTGTAGTTGATTTTGACAGTTTTAAGAAAATTATTGACGTATTGGGTGGTGTAACAATGGATATTACTGCTGATGAAGCAGGTTACATTAACTGGCAGATGTATATTAATAAGCAGGCTTCTGACAGAAACACCCTTGAAGAGGTTGACGGATCTGTGAAGCTTACAGGTCAGCAAGCCCTTTGGTATGCACGTAACAGAGGTTTTGCCGAAGAAGGTTATTCTGTAACATATTCCGGTGACGACTGGGATAGAACAGAGCGTCAAAGAAAGCTTTTGGAAACAGTATTTAAAAGCTTAAAAAATGCCAGCCTTGCTCAGATTGTCAGCATTGTTTCAGAGGTAGGTCCCCTTGTAACAACAAATCTCAAAAAAGATGAAATTACAGGACTTGTTTCCCACGCATTAAGCTATATCAAGTATGATGTTAAGCAGTACAATATTCCACAGCAGGGATTGTGGTCATATGCAAATGATACGTATGCCGGCTCTATTATCAGAATAGACGATATGGCTACTTGTCGCAAAAAGCTTGCTAAGTTTGTATTTGGCGGCGCACTTAATGAAAGTTAAAATAATACAATTATATATATCATACTAAAAGAGGCAGTTGAAATTTACTGCCTCTTTTGATTTATAGGGTTAAATTAGTCAATCGGCTCAAATCTGCGAAGTTTTCTGCCGTCTTTTTCAATGATTTCTTCAAACATTTTCTTTGGTCTTACCCATAGAGAGTCGTTGTCATACAGAGCCTTATAAACGACCATTTCCTCACCGGATTCGCTGTGTTTGGCAATTCCTATAACATTGTATTCCTGTCCCTTAAAATGACGATATTTACCTAACTTAACAGGTAAAGGCTTTAATTCTTTGGTATTATTTTGATGTTTAATTTCTTCAGCTTTTACCTTTTCATTTTGTAAATCAATTGTGAATCTACCGTCATTTAATACTAAAATTCGTGAACTGCAAGGAAGTACAGGAATACTGACATATCCGTTACCATTGAATTTTTCATTATCGTTAAGTACATCGGTTAAATAACCGTTTCCGTCTGCATTAAATTCAACACTAGCCTGACTATCGCTTAGGTTAAGACAAATATATACAGTCTGTACATTTGTTTTTCTCATGTAAACAAGCTGTTCATTTTTTATGCTAATGTTCTTAAACTCACCATATTTTAAAGCATTTAGTTTTCTGCGTATTTTTCCCAGTTTGCAAAGGTGATTATATAAGTCATAATTTGGCTCCGGGATATTGTCAATATCAAGGCAAGGTCTTAACTCGTAATCACTGCGGCTGGAACGCTTACCTTTAATTGCCCACTCACTGCCGTAGTAAAGGCTTGGGACACCGGGCATTGTGTAAAGAATGGTGTGAACATTGTTAAGATGATTTTGATTATAAAGAGAACTTGCAATTCTATTTACATCATGATTGTCAACAAAGTTGAATGTATAAATATTTTTATATATTCCATGGCTGCCGAATTGTCTTTCAAGGGAATGTGCAATCTCAAAATAGTTGTGGTCATTGTGGCTGCTGTAAAGTCCTTTGTAGCATTCATAGTTAGTAACAGAATTAAGAATTTCGTCGTTAGCCCAGCGATTATAATCGCCGCTCGTAATTTCACCATATAACCAGAAATCGGGCTTTAAATTTTGACATTGATATCTTAATTTTTTTAAGAAGTCAAGGTCAACACAGTCTGCTGCGTCCAGTCTGAGACCGTCAATTTCAAATTCCTGTATCCACATTTTAACTGCGTTAATCAAATGGTCGGAAACATCAGGATTTCTTAAATTCAGTTTTACCAAATCATAGTGGTTAGCCCAGCCTTCATACCAAAATCCGTCGTTATAATGTGTGTTTCCCTCAAAGCTTAAGCCTTGAAACCAAGAGCAGTATTGTGAGCTTTCACGATTTTTCTGTACATCTTTAAATGCAAAGAAATTTCTGCCAACGTGGTTAAATACACCGTCTAAAATAACTCTTATTCCATTCTTATGCAGGGCTTGGCAAATTTCTTTAAAGGAATTATTATCACCCAAACGACAGTCGATTTTATAATAATCAGTAGTATCATAGCCGTGTCTTTTGCTTTCAAATACAGGATTGAAAACCAAAGCATTAATACTTAGTTTTTTAAAATTGTCAATCCAATCATAGATTTTGTTTAGTCTGTATTCAAGCTTTCCGTCATTTTCTTTTGGCGCACCGCAAAATCCTATAGGATAAATATTATAAATTACAGAATTTTTAATCCAATCCAAAGTAATCACCCCACGAAATATAGATAGATTATATCATTATTATGTCTATTGTGCAAATTAATGTTTTGTGATATAATAACAAAAAATTTTACAGCAATTTGTTGCTAAACAGAAATTTGATACTCAAAAGGAATGAAATAATATGCTTAAGATTCAAAATAAATCCACTAAAAGAATACGTGTATTACAGATTGTGTTATTTATGATTCAGATTTTCCTTACATCAATGCCGTTTGTGTGGGGAGGAATTATAAATCCAAACAGCTCTCAAAGTACATATACAGTTTTTGATATGATAGGATATATTGGGTCAACAACAGGAAATGCTACTGATGAAAGGGCTTTAAATATTATAGGTATTGCATTTTTGGCGTTTGTAATTCTTCCAACAATTGCACTTTTTTTTAACATTTTTGATAGATTTTATAACTTAAAGAACATAATAAGCATTATTTGTTCGGGACTTGCATTAATGTGTATTGTTTATTTTATAGGTAACTGGATTTGTTTGGGAGCAGTTATTGCAATTTTACTTTATCTTGTAAACTTTTTCTTTGGAGTAATGGGTATTTTTGCACGTTACCTAAGGATTGAGAATACAGCAAATAAAGCTCCAAAGTGATTATTAATTAATTATTAAAGTGAAGTAAAAATCATGTGAACAGGTTTGTTTTTTATTTTAACCGTACCAATATTTTTATCAATTATATATCCATTTAAGTTACCAAACACTACAACGTCTTTTTCACACTTGCAGCTTAATAATGCACCGGAATTGTTTTTTGGTAAAAAAGTCAGGTCAAGACTTCCGTTATCTGCTTTGAAAAACCATTCTTTATCATAGCGTTTTTCATCTCCGCCAACTTTAATTTTACCTATTTTAAATAGATGATTGTCAATAAAGAAGCAGTTTTCATTTCCTTTTTTGTTATCGCCTACTTTTGAGGCCAGGTTAATTGCTATAGTATGTTGTCCGATACTAAAAATTCCGTTTAAGACCTGATATTTCTGATGCCTTGGAAGGGAGTATCTGCTCCAGTCAAAATATACGTAGCTGTTTTCGTCGTCAAAATCATATTCAGTACCTCCTAAGCTTATAACACCTTTGGCTGTAAGCTTTGGTATAAAGCGTTTAAAATAAAAATTTCTCTTCGATTTTTCAAATGGAGAAATTATATTCATACTTTCACCCTGCATCTTTTTTATAAAAACCTTAACATAAAGATTTTTGTAATTTGCAAAGTCGATAAAATCACATTTTATATATCGTCCGTCAACTGTGTTTGTAAGCGTTAAAGCAATTTTTTTATCTGTGTATGAAAACTCTCCGGAATTTCCCGCCTCAGGAAGCTTGGTAGGAGAGAGCATGAATTTTTTAGAAATATAGTCTTGAGAAACCCTTCCGCTTTTATAATTTACAAATATAATTTTAATTATCATTTCAAACCCTTGTGTTTCCACAGAGAGATAAAAACCCATTTCCTTGTTAGTAATATAATAGCAATCCTTTTCACAAAGCTTATTCGGTATCTGATATTGCTCTTTATTATATTCAAACAAAGGAGATTTTGACCAACCGCCAAATGTAACCTCACCTTTTTCGTCAAAAAGCTTTTTTGTGTCACTAACTATCTGTTGCATAAAAACCTCCTGATTAAAATATTTTCTCCATTATACATAAATTTATAATGCTATTCAAGAATTATAACAAAACTGTAAAGTAAGTATATTGTAGATTGATTTTTCATAATATTAATAGGCTACAGGAGGGTTGTATTATGAGAAAAAAGTTTCCTTATTTATTAGTGCTGATTTGTATATTATTTACTTCCTGTACGCAGATTTCTGACAATACTGCTGACCACATTCGTATGAACAGATGGAAAAATGTAATGAAAAACGGAACAACCATATCTCTTGAGTTTAACAAAAAGGATTATGCAATGCTTAGTTTTTCCTCAAAGGATAAATTTGCAAGCACTAAAATAAATGGTTTGTGCATTATTGATAAAAACACTATAATGATTTCAGATAAAACTACTAAAGAAAATTTCTTTTTTAATTACAAAGTAACGGGGAATAAGCTGAAGCTAAAAAACAAAAATGGTTCAATAACGTTGAAAATTATTGAAAAAAATCAGAATTAGGTATATAATTGTTTCATCAACGAAATAATTTGGAGGGTAGCTATGTCATATATTAAAACTTTTTTAAATGCATTTTTGGCAGGCATAATGATAGGAATCGGTGCTACAGTATATCTTGCTTGTGAAAACAAAATTGCAGGAGCATTTCTATTTGCAGTAGGATGTTTGGTAATTTGTGTGTATCAAATGGCTTTATTTACAGGCAAAATTGGCTATATTTTTCAGAACACACCGGCATATTCCATAGATTGCTTAGTAGTGTGGATAGGTAATATTTGTGGTTCATTACTTTCAGGTTTAGCTATTGCTTATACAAAACCTGAACTTTCACAAGCTGCCGGTATTTTGGTAGAACAAAAACTCCGGCAAGCACCTTTTACAACAATTATTTTGGGAGCATTCTGTGGCATACTAATGTATGTTGCCGTCGACAATTTCCGTACCAATAAGCACGAAATTGCAAAATATTTGGGCATATTCATTTGTATTCCTGTGTTTATACTTTCCGGTTTTGAACACAGTGTTGCTGATATGTATTATTTTGCAGTTGCACCAAATTGTCCGCTTATCAGTCCAATCGGAATATTGTACATAGTCTATGTGTCGGTAGGTAATTTAATTGGTTCATGGATTGTGCCTAACCTGAAATTATTAGGGGACAAACTTGTAAAGTCTTAAATCAAAGCCGCAGCAAAATTTGCTGCGGCTTTGATTTATACAAAAAACTCAAAAAGTTCACCTAAAATTATTGATATATTATATCAAATATGGTATAATATCAAGGATTATCAGGTAGTATGTAAATTTGTAGGGAAAGGAAGATAGTGTTGATCGTTTTGGGCATTGATCCCGGCTACGCAATTGTAGGCTGGGGACTTATAGAATACAAAAACAATACTTATCGACCGCTACGTTTTGGCGCAATAACAACTGATTCCAACACGGATTTTAATCAACGGTTAAAAATTATATATGAAGATGTTTCAAAAATAATTAAGATTTTTAAACCTGAAGCACTTTCAATTGAAAAACTATATTTTCAAACTAATCAGAAAACTGCAATTATGGTAGCTGAGGCAAGAGGCGTAACCCTTCTTGCAGCACAGCAGTCAAAAATACCTATATTTGAATATACACCGCTACAGGTAAAAACCGCTGTTACTGGCTATGGAAAAGCAAAAAAGCCCCAGGTTATGGAAATGACACGCAGACTTTTAAAATTGCCTGAAGTTCCAAAGCCTGATGATGCTGCCGATGCCCTTGCAATAGCAATTTGCCATACTCAAGCACAGGGCGGAGAATTAAGACAAAAACTGCACAGGGAGGGAATTGTCTGATGTATTACAGCGTTAGAGGTCAGGTTATACACCTTGAACATAATGTGGCAGTTATTGAATGTGGTGGTGTTGGTTATAAATGCCAGACCACAATCAATACACAAAAAAATCTTAAACTTAATACCGAAACTAAGCTTTTTACATACTTAAATGTACGTGAAGATGCTATGGAGCTTTTTGGCTTTGGCACGGAGATGGAGCTTTCAGCATTCAAAACTCTTATAAGCGTTAGCGGTGTAGGTCCGAAGGTGGGACTTGCAATTTTATCAGTACTGACGCCTCAGCAGATTTCTCTTGCAATTGCTTCTAATGACCTTAAATCAATTACTATGGCTCCGGGTGTAGGCAAAAAGCTAGCACAGAGAATTGTTATTGAGTTAAAGGATAAGTTCAGTTTAACCTCCGGCAATGATGCTTCAGTACAAGGAGGCATAGCTTCAGCAAATACTTCTGTAGGCAATGTACCTAAAGCAATTGAAGCATTGTCTGTCCTTGGCTACAGCTCTTCGGATGTTGCCCCGTTTATTACCACGCTTGATACAAACCTGCCAGTTGAAAAGCTTATAGGTGAAACTCTTAAGTTAATGGGAAGAAGCTGATAATAGATTTATTGCGAGATAATCAGAATATTAATGAGGAATAAATATGAGTATAGAATTTTCAGATGAGTTTGATTTTGAAAACCGAATAGTAGATACTTCTCAAATTCCCCAGGATAACAATGAAACTGAAAATCCTCTGCGTCCTAAAACCTTAGATGACTACATAGGACAGGAAACTGTAAAGGAAAACTTGAGAATTTTTATAGACGCAGCAAAACAAAGAGGGGAAACTTTGGATCACGTTTTGCTTTACGGACCACCGGGACTTGGCAAAACAACATTATCTGCAATTATTGCAAACGAGCTTGGGGTATCAGTTCGTATAACCTCCGGCCCTGCGATTGAAAAGCCGGGGGATTTGGCTTCATTGCTCACAAATCTTAATCAGGGTGACGTTCTCTTTATTGATGAAATACATAGATTAAGCAGAGCAGTAGAGGAAATTCTCTATCCTTCAATGGAGGACTTTGCCATAGATATTATTACCGGTAAGGGACAAATGGCAGCTTCATATCATTTGCCGCTTCCGAAATTTACACTTGTTGGTGCAACTACAAGAGCAGGTCAGCTTACTGCACCCCTTCGTGACAGATTTGGTGTAGTTTTAAGACTTGAACTATACACTCCTGAGGAACTTGCACTTATTGTAGAGAGAAGTGCAGGAATCTTAGGTATAGATATCGAGCATGACGGTGCTTTGGAAATTGCTTCGCGCTCACGAGGTACACCGCGAATTGCAAACAGACTGTTAAAACGTGTTCGCGATTTTGCACAGGTTATTTCTGACGGTATTATAACTGTAGAAACGGCACAGGTTGCTTTGGAAAGACTGGGCATTGACGAATTAGGTCTTGACCAAAATGACAGGCGTATGCTTGAGGCTATGATAAAGTTCTATAATGGCGGTCCTGTCGGCTTGGAAACCTTAGCAGCTGCAATCGGTGAAGAAGCTGTTACAATTGAAGATGTGTATGAGCCATATCTTTTGCAGATAGGATTTTTAAGCAGAACACCAAGAGGCAGATGTATAACCCAGGAGGCTTGCAATCATTTAGGAATTAATTTTCCCGGTGGAGCAAGTTCCCAACAATCTTTATTTGATTAATTTTTATTAAATGTTAATTGATTCAAATCAGTAAAACATAATATTATTGGAGGAGTAAAATATGGGGAGGTTATTTGGTACCGACGGTGCAAGAGGAGTAGCTAATACTGAGCTTACCCCTGAGCTTGCAATGAATATTGGCAGAGCCGCAGCGATGGTGCTTATTAATGACAGCGTTAAGCATCCGACATTTTTAATCGGTAAAGACACACGACTGTCCGGAGATATGCTTGAAGGTGCATTAATAGCAGGTCTCTGTTCAGTAGGAGCAAATGTAATGCTTTTAGGAGTAATCCCAACTCCAGCAGTAGCTTACCTTGTAAAGAAATATAATGCTGATGCAGGCATTATGATTTCAGCGTCACACAATCCGTTTGAATTTAATGGCATTAAGGTTTTTAGTGATGAAGGCTTTAAACTTCCTGATGACCTTGAAGAACAGATAGAAGCAATTGTACTTGATAACAAAGTTACTTATACAATTGCTGGAAATGAGAATATCGGCAGGGTTGAATATGCAACAAATGGGGTCGATGATTATATTGACCATATTGTTGAAAACATTAATAATGACCTTAATGGGCTTAACATTGCTCTTGATTGCTCGAACGGTGCTTCATCAGTAACTGCAAAAAAACTTTTTACTAAGCTTGGCGCAAATGTTCACGTTTTATTTGATAAGCCTGACGGAATTAACATAAACATGGATTGCGGTTCAACTCATATTGAAAAGTTGCAGGAATATGTAGTAGCCAATAACCTTGACGGCGGTCTTGCATTTGACGGTGACGCTGACAGATGCCTTGCTGTTGATGAAAGAGGACAGCTTGTTGACGGTGACTTTATTATTGCAATAATTGCCGCCGATTTTAAAAGTCAAGGCAAACTGAAGAAAAATGCTGTAGTAGGAACAGTAATGACAAATATGGGTTTCAACAGATTTTGTGATGAAAACGGAATTAAATTTGTATCAACCAAGGTTGGTGACAGATATGTTCTGGAAGCAATGGTAAGAGAAGGATATAACATTGGCGGAGAGCAAAGCGGACACATTATTATGCTGGACTATTCCACAACAGGCGATGGTGAGCTTACAGGTGCTACACTAATGAGTATGTTAAAACGCAGACAGGCAAAATTAAGTTCGATTTCAACACTTATGGAGCGCTATCCGCAGGTTATTATAAATGTAAAGGTTTCAAATGAAGGTAAGCTGGCTTTCTATACGGATAAAAAGCTAAAAGAAGAAATCAAGCATATTACCGAAATACTTGGTGATAAAGGAAGAATACTTGTTCGTGCTTCAGGTACTGAGCCTTTAGTGAGAGTAATGCTTGAGGGGAAAAATATGGAAGAAATCACTAAGCTGGCCAATGAAGCGGCAGAAATGATAAGGGAAAGACTTTCATAATGAGAATATCAGAAAATTGGAAGGATTATGAACTTATAGATTGTTCAGACGGTGAACGTCTTGAACGATGGGGAAATATAATACTTATCAGACCTGACCCACAGATTATATGGAGAACAGGAAAGAAAAATTCCTTATGGAATAATGCACATGCGCGGTATCACCGCAGCAATAAAGGCGGAGGCTATTGGGAAATGTATAAAAAATTTCCTGATAGCTGGAGCATTAATTTCAATAATTTAGTGTTTAATATTAAGCCTATGGGATTTAAGCATACAGGTGTATTTCCTGAACAAGCGATAAATTGGGATTGGATGCATAATAAAATTTCTAAGGAAAATCGCCCCATTAATATTCTTAATCTATTCGGATACACAGGCTGTGCCACCTTAGCTTGTATGGACGCAGGTGCAACAGTGTGCCATGTTGACGCAAGTAAAGGTATGGTAATCTGGGCTAAGGAAAATTCAGTTTCTTCAGGTTTATCACAAAAACCCGTAAAATGGATTGTAGATGATTGCATTAAGTTCGTTAAGAGAGAAATCCGCAGAGGACATAAATATGACGGTATCCTTATGGATCCCCCTTCATATGGCAGAGGACCAAACGGTGAAGTATGGAAAATCGAAGAAAAACTTTATTCTTTATTAGAATTATGTTTGCAGATTTTATCTAAAGATTCAATATTTTTTATGTTAAATTCTTACACAACCGGTTTATCACCGGCTTTAATGGAGTATTTGCTGAATATTCAGCTAAAATCTAAACTTGGAGGAAAGGTATCCTCTGACGAAATAGGACTTAAGGTAACAGAAACAAACCTTTGTTTGCCTTGCGGTTCAACGGTAATTTGGGAGAAATAAATGAGTTTTATATCGGCAGAAAATGTAAAGTTTTCTTACGAAAATGAAGATTCAAAAAAGAATGTTGTATTAAATGATATTTCAATCAAGGTTAAAAAAGGTGAGTTTGTTGCCTTACTGGGACATAACGGCTGTGGAAAATCCACAATAGCAAAGCACTTTAACGCTATGCTTTTACCTGTGAGCGGTAAAGTTTATATTGACGGAATGGATACAAAAAACAGTCGGCTAACCTATGAAATCAGACGTAACGTAGGACTTGTACTTCAAAATCCCGACAATCAGCTTGTAGCGAGTATTGTTGAGGAAGATGTGGCTTTTGGTCCTGAAAACCTTGGAATTGAGCCATCTGAAATTCGCAGACGAGTTGATTATGCTTTAAAAACTGTGGATATGTATGAATATCGCAAACACTCTCCCAATAAGCTTTCAGGAGGACAAAAACAGAGAGTTGCCATTGCTGGAATCATAGCAATGGAGCCTAGCTGTATTGTGTTTGATGAGCCAACAGCAATGCTTGACCCCAAAGGCAGAGATGAGGTCTTAAAGTGTATTAAGACATTAAATCAGCGTGGAATAACGATTATATTAATAACTCATTATATGGATGAAGCTGTTCTTGCTGACCGTGTAATTGTAATGGATAAAGGTAAAATCCTTACTGAGGGAAGTCCCAGAGAAGTTTTCTCACAGGTATCATTACTTAAAAAGTATGGTCTTGATGTACCGCAGTCTACGGAGCTTGCTTACAAACTTATGGGGGCAGGACTTAAAGTTGACGCAATGCCCTTAAATGCAGATGAATGTGCAGAACTCCTTACGGAGGTGCTGCGATGAATATTATAGATGTAAAAAATCTTACTTATACTTATGGACAAGGTATGCCTTATGAAATTACAGCAGTTAAAAATGTAAATTTGTCTATTGAAAAAAGCGAGATTATTGGTATAATAGGTCATACAGGCTCAGGTAAAAGCACCTTTGTTCAAATGCTTAACGGACTTATCAGGCCAACATCAGGGCAAATTTTTCTTAATGGGCAAGATATTTGGGAAAAGCCAAATGAAATACGAAAAGTCAGATTTAAGGTAGGAATGGTTTTTCAGTATCCTGAATATCAGCTTTTTGAAGACACAGTATATAAAGATATCGCATTTGGACCCACAAATATGGGAAAAAGTGTTGATGAAATAGATAAGGCTGTAAGAACAGCAGCAAATTTTGTAGGACTTAAAAATGTTCTTCTCAATAAGTCACCTTTTGATTTATCGGGAGGGGAAAAACGCAGAGCTGCTATTGCAGGTGTAATAGCAATGGATCCTGAAGTACTGATTCTTGACGAGCCAACAGCAGGACTTGACCCTGCCGGCAGAGATTTGTTGTTGTCACAAATTGTTCAATATCATAAGGTAAGACATAATACCGTTTTTCTTGTATCTCATAGTATGGAGGATATTGCTTCGGTAGCTGACAGAATTATGGTTATGAATCATTCTGAACTTAAAATGTTTGATAAAACCAAAGAGGTTTTTTCAAAAGTAACAGAGCTTGAGTCAATGGGACTTCGTGTTCCTGAGATAACAAAAATCATAATGCTGCTAAAAGAAAAAGGATACAATCTTCCCGATGGGATTCTCACTGTAGATCAAGCCTTTTATGAAGTATTGAGTCTTCTGAAAAAGGAGGGAAAGCTGTATTGAGAGATGTAACCTTAGGTCAGTATTTTCCGGGGGACAGTATCCTTCATAGAATGGATCCCAGAGTAAAAATTTTACTGCTAATAGCATATATTATTATTTTGTTCTGTACATTTGGCTTTGTTTCTTTGGCTATTGTTACAGCTACAATACTTGCTGTAGTTATGATGTCAGGCGTACCGTTTACAATGTATTTAAAGAGCCTGAAGGTGTTAATTGTAATTATTTTAATAACATCTCTTTTAAATATGTTTTACGGTTCAGGTGAGCCTATTTGGCAGTTTGGTTTTTTAAAACTTACTGTATCAGGTATTGAAAGAGCAATTTTTGTAACAGTAAGAATTATTTGCCTTATGCTCATAAGCTCAAGCCTTACCTTTACAACATCTCCCACAGACCTTACTGATGCAATAGAAAGACTTATGAAGCCTTTGAAAGTGTTTCACGTTAAGGTCCACGAAATAGCAATGATGATGACAATTGCATTAAGATTTGTGCCAACTCTCCTTGAAGAAACCGACAAAATTATGTCAGCACAAAAAGCAAGGGGAGCAGATATGGAATCAGGCAATTTAATTCAAAAAGTTAAATCCTTGATACCTGTATTAATTCCTTTGTTTATTTCAGCATTCAGACGAGCATATGAGCTTGCCATGGCAATGGAATGTCGTTGCTATCAAGGAGGAGAAGGCAGGACGCGTATGAAGTCATTTCATATGAAAGGACTTGACGTTTACTGTGTAATATTAACCGGACTTGTAATAACAGGAGTTGTATTATGCAACATATTCCTAGGAACAGTAATCTAAGAAATCTACTTGTAACAATTTCATATGACGGCAAAAACTATCACGGTTGGCAGATTCAAAAAAACGGAATTACAGTACAGGAAGTTTTTCAAAATGCCCTTTGCAATATAGTAGGAGAGTTTTCCGACTTAAAAGGATGCAGCCGTACAGATAGCGGTGTACACGCTAATATGTATTGTATCAGCGTACGCATAAACCATCCTATTGAACTGTTAAGACTGAAAGCCGCACTTAACCGTTGGCTGCCAATGGATGTAGCTTGCCTTGATTGCAAGGAAGTAAATTATGATTTTCACGCACGTTATAATTGCAAAAGTAAGGAATATATTTATAAAATATGGAATAGTGAAACCCGTAATCCTTTTTTAAACGGATATGTGTTGAATTACAGATACCCTATAGACGTTGATGCACTTGACAAAGCTGCACAGGCTTATATAGGTAAGCATGATTTTACTTCTTTTTGTACAGTTGACAAAAGAGAAAAAGGAGATTTTATCAGAGATGTAAAGAAATTTTCCGTAAAACGTGAAGGCAATCTTGTAATATTGACTGTTGAAGCTAACGGATTTCTTTATAATATGGCACGAATTATGGTAGGTACACTACTTGAAATTCAGCAAGGCAAAATCAAAGCTGACAGCATTACTGAAATTATAAATAAACGTGACAGAAACTATGCAGGAGCAACTGCGCAGCCCTGCGGATTATATCTTAATAAGGTTAATTATTAGAATTTTAAAATAACTATGTATATAAATGGTGGTTATATGAAAAAGGAAAAAAGCGGAAAATACAGTGACCGCAGCAAAAAATATAAAAGAAGACGAAAAAGAGAAGTTATAAGTTATGAGGATATGCCTCTTGAGGAGTATGAAGATGACCGAACCGAAATATCAAAGCCCGCAGTAAAGCGAATTTTAATTATTGCAGGAATAATTCTTGTTCTTGGACTTATTACTTTTGCAGTGGCAAATCGTGACAGTCTAACTCCTGAAAGAATAGGAAATTGGTTTAAGTATGATGTTTTAGGCTCAAAAGATACAGGCTTTCCTGTAGATATACAAGGTTCAGCAATTACACAGGGTAACTTCATTTACAATGGCAATATAACCTATGTATCTGACACAGCCTTTGTAACGCTAAGTAATGACGGAAATGAAATGGCTTACAATCAGATTACTTTTGCAGAGCCTGAAATTGATGCCGATGGAGGTAAGGTTATTGTATATAACCTTGGAGGTATAGGCTATGCAGTAGGAACTGAGACAGAGCTTTCAAGTACAAAGGATACAAAGGATGATATATTTACAGCAGATATTAATTCAATGGGTTTTTATTGCGTAGTTACTAAAGCTGACGGATATTTGTCAAAGCTTCACGTGTATAATAAACATAACGAAAAGATTTATTCATATTCATTTTCTGATTATTATGTTACTTCCGTTGCCCTTAATAATGACGGCACAGGTTGTGTGGCATGTGGTTTGACAGGCAAAGACGGCAGTATTTCATCTGTAGCTTATATTCTTGATTTTGCAAAAGAAGAGTCTGTAGCTACATTCTCTTTAGATGATAATGTTATTTATGATGTAGCATATCTTGATGATGGAACAGTATGTATGATAGGTTCTCAAGCATCTTTTACTTTAGATGTTGGCACAGCTAATCTGAATCAGATTGATTATAATCAGATGCAGCTAACTTCATATGATATAAATACTGATACAACTTCATTTGTTCTGTCGCTTTCAAGAAGCGGTGACGGCAGGAAATGTTCCCTTGAGTATATTAATAAAGCTGGAGAAATAGTAAGTGTAAATGATACTGAGTTAGCCTGTGAATCGATAAGCCTATATAAAAACCGATTAGCCGTATTACAAAATAATACTTGTTATCTTTTTGATACAGACGGAACTAAAATCGGAAAAGTAAAAACAGGTAACGGTTCGATTGCTGTAAAGCTTGAATCACCGTCAACAGCATATATTTTAGGAATTAATGAAATTAGAAAGATAATTAAGTTTGAGTGATTATGGTTTTAGATATTATTTTACTTGTAATTGTTGCAGTACTTGTATTTTTAGGAATACATAGGGGAATAGCAAAAACCTTATTTAACCTTCTGTCAATATTTTTGGCCGGGGTAGCAGGATACTTTTTTGCTAATGCAGGCTCAAAATGGATATATACAACCTTTATTGCACATGATGTAAACGAAAGCATTGCTCAATCCTTTGAACAAGCACAGGGAAACACAGTTGGTATAATAGATAATTTGCCTGACTTTACTAAAGGATTGTTGACTTTTTTCAATATAAGTGATGAAAGTATAGCGTCTTCAGTAAATGGTGGAATAAACGCAACCGCAAGTGCAATAGAAAGCACTATTGCAAGTGCAGTTATTTCTATATTGAATATAATGCTTATTATTATATTGTTTATACTTCTGCTGATCATTTTTAAATTCATTTCCAAGCGACTTGTTAAAATATTTAAGATTCCTGTGTTAAAGCAAATTAATAAATTCTTTGGCGGAGTTCTGGGATTATGTGAGGGATTAATCCTTTGTTACATAGGAATAATAATCTGTAGTATAATTGTTCCGATAAATAGTGAATTTATTGTATCACAGGAGCTTATATCTCAGTCTGTAGTTTTTAAATCTGTATATTATTCAGATTTTGTTCAGTTATTTTCAGCTTCGCTAGAAATGGGTAATACAGCATTGACTAATGTGCAGAGTAGTTTAATGCAATAGAACATAAAGAGGTAAGTATGAAAAATGGGTTTAAATTAGCGGAAATTTATACAATTCCAAACCTTATGACATTATTCAGAATAGTTCTTATTGTACCATTTGTGATTTTCTTCTTAAATGGTAATTACATAGCCTCAGCAATTACTGTAATTTTATCTGGTATTTCTGATGCTTTAGACGGATTCATAGCACGTAAATTTAATCAAATAACTGTTTTGGGAAAAATTCTTGATCCAATTGCAGATAAGCTTACTTTGTTTGCAATAATGGTTTGTGTTACAATTTATTCCCCAATCGTACTTCCTGTAATGGTTGTGCTTATAATTAAGGACTTGCTTATGTTAATAGGCGGTTCTATATTAATAAAAAATAACCTAAATCCGCCGCCTGCAAGGTGGTATGGAAAGATATCAACATTTGTTTTCTATGTTGTCGTATCTTTAATTGTATTTTTAAAGGCAGCATTTAATTATCAGAACGATATTTTATCATTAGTGTTATTATCAGTAACAACAGTATTTATGTTGTTTGCATTGTTTATGTATTTTTTAATATTCTTATCCCTAATGAAAAATAAAAACAAATAAAAGGAGTAATCTATGCTTTGTAGTAAATGCGGAAAACGACCGGCGGTTGTTTTTGTATCAACTAATAATTCTTCTGATGCACCAACTCAGGGCTATTGCCTTATTTGTGCTAAAGAAATGAAAATTAAGCCTGTTGAAGATTTAATAAAGAAAATGGGTTTAAATGATGAAGATTTGGATACTGTACAGGATCAAATGGACAATCTTATGTCAGGTGAAAATATATCAGAGCTTATGCAGAATATGAATGTAGATAATCTTGCAGAGCAGATGGAAGAGTTTCAGGATGATTCTGAAAACGATGATGATTTCACTCCGGGAGGAGCACCTGCTTTTCCAAATTTCTTTAGTAATATTTTTGTAAATAATAATAAAACTGAAAATCAGGGCAGTGAACGTATTGAGCGCAATGATAAAAAAGGTAAAGTAAAGAGAGATAAAAAGCGAAAACACCTTAATCTTTATTGTGAAAACCTTACCGGAAAGGCAAAGGAAGGAAATACAGACAGAATTATAGGCAGAGATAAGGAAATTGAACGTGTTATTCAGATCCTCAGCCGCCGTACAAAAAACAATCCTTGCCTTATAGGTGAGCCCGGTGTAGGTAAAACTGCTATAGCTGAAGGCCTTGCACAGAGAATAGTTGACGGTAATGTACCTTTAAAACTTGCAGATAAGGAAATTTTTCTTTTGGATTTAACTTCACTTGTTGCCGGAACTCAGTTCAGGGGTCAGTTTGAAAGCCGAATCAAAGGACTTACACAAGAGATAAAGGAAGCAGGAAATATAATACTGTTTATTGACGAGGTTCACAACCTTGTAGGAACAGGTGACAGCGAAGGTACAATGAATGCGGCAAATATTTTGAAACCATCATTGTCGCGTGGCGAAATTCAGGTCATTGGTGCAACGACTTTTAATGAATACAGAAAGTATATTGAAAAGGACAGCGCCCTAGAAAGACGTTTCCAGCCTGTTAAGGTTGAGGAACCCTCAATAGCAGATGCTATCAATATTATTGACGGCATAAAAAACTACTATGAAATTCACCATAGAGTTGTTGTAAATGATGAAATTGTGCGTAAAACAGTAGTATTGTCAGAACGATATATTAACGATAGATTTTTGCCTGATAAGGCTATTGACCTTCTTGATGAAAGCTGTGCTTGTGCCGCTTTGAGAAATAAGGAAATGGAACATTTTGATAGACTGACTCTTAAAAAGAGAAAGTATAACGCTGAAATGGAAGAAGTTGAAAGCCAGGAAGAAATTGATTATGAAAAAGTAGCTCAGCTTAAATCAAGCCTTGCTAAAGTTGACCAAGAACTTTCAACAATTGATATGAGTAAGGTCAATTCCTTAGTAACAGAGGAGGATATAGCTAAGGTTATTGAGCTTTGGACCGGTATTCCATCAAGCAGAATCAAAGAAAATGAACTTTCTAAGCTGTCTAATTTAGAAGAACAACTAAATAAAAAAATTATAGGACAGGAAGAAGCTGTAAAGGCCTTATCTTTAGCAATCTGTCGTAGCAGAGTACAGATTTCTCCTCGTCGAAGACCGGCATCATTTATCTTTGTCGGTCCAACCGGCGTAGGTAAAACTGAGCTTGTAAAGGTTCTTTCACAACAGCTTTTTGATACACCGGAAACCTTAATAAGACTTGATATGTCTGAGTTTATGGAAAAACATTCTATATCAAAAATCATAGGTTCACCACCGGGATATGTAGGCTATGACGAAGCAGGACAAGTAACCGAAAAGGTAAGAAGAAGACCGTATTCGGTATTACTTTTTGATGAAATTGAAAAAGCCCATCCTGATGTTCTTAATATTCTACTGCAGATTCTTGATGAAGGCAGATTAACTGACGCTCATGGAAGAAGTGTAAATTTTGAAAATACAGTAATTGTTATGACGTCAAATGCAGGCTCAGAAAAGCGTGAGAATGCTATGGGCTTTGGTAAGCAGAAAGATGATGTTGTTAAGGAAAAAGCCATGAAAGGCTTACAGGAATTCTTACGTCCTGAGTTCATAGCCAGAGTTGACGAGGTTATTGTATTTAAGAGCCTTAATAAGGAAGATTATAAGGCAATAGCTAAGCTAATGATTGATGAATATGTTGAGCCATTGTTTGAAAAAGGCATAAAGTTTACCTATGATGATAATATATGTGACTATGTTGCAGATAAGTCCGCAAACGGCAAAAGCGGTGCAAGAGATATTCGTAATATTATCAGAAAAGAAATTGAAGATAAAATTACCGCTGAAATCATTGCAGCTAAAGATGATATGATTTCCGGCATTCACGCTGTTGTAACAGAAGACGACATCATTACATTACAAATAATTTAATTAAAAATTCATTGACAAAACAACAGAACTTTGATATAATAAGTTCTGTTGTGGAGATGCGGATGTAGTTTAGTGGTAGAACTTCAGCCTTCCAAGCTGACTGTGTGAGTTCGATTCTCATCATCCGCTCCAAAAATGAAGACACCCTCTTGAGACGCATTCATGGGGGTGCCTTTTGTGTTAAAAAAGCGGATTTATAATAAAATATATGCTGATATTTTATTTTATAATTTAGAAAAAAGAAGTATCTAAATATTGTGAATTAGATTTAAAAAGCACTTGACAAAATTACACGTATTAGTTATAATATTATGGCTGATTACGGAAAATCCAAATTTGCGCCAATAGCTCAGCTGGATAGAGCAACTGCCTTCTAAGCAGTAGGTCAGGGG
>CAYRTG010000011.1:0-31688 GCA_964427365.1 uncultured Ruminococcus sp.
CTATAAAGCTGCCTTAATGTTCATTCTGATAAAATAATTATTGGCAATTAAGCAAGAACATAAATATTTACTGTTCTTCTGCCAAACTGTACGCACTGGCTTAAAGTATCGTAATAAAGGTCAACAACTGCTGTACCTGCCGTAGCAAATCCGCCTGTGTCGTTTGCAACAGCGTAACCATATACGAAACTTCCGTCCGGACTTTCAATATAAAGCTTTGAGCCGTATGGTATTACATTAGGATTAACTGCAACACCGCCAACGTGAACTGTGTCACCTGTTGCTGTGTGTGCACCCGGGTGAGCATAATAAGCTGTACCGGAACCGCTTACAATTTTCTTATATGCTATCTTCTTGCCGTTGCAGTCAATAATTGTACCTGCACCGCCGGAAGATTTTGTATTAAAAGAAGTTGGGTTGTGTGCAAACTGAACATAGTTCTTGCGCTTAGTACCCACTAACACAATCTTTTTCTTTGCGTTTTTGGTAACCTTGGTTTTAGAAACGATAGTTTTTGCAATCTTACCGTTTACAACCTTGGAAGTATAGGTTACTTTCTTAGTTCCCTTCTTGCCCTTCTGCTTAACCATTTTATCGCCTATATAGAGTTTTGAAGTTTCTTTTTTTACAGTTTTAAAAGCAACCTTCTTGGTTTTTGTTTTATTAACATATTTAATTCTGTTAACCTTAATCTTACTGTTTTCTTCAACCTTTGTTTTAAGGTTCTTATTAACAGTATCGTTTTTGCCAAGCTCAATGTTTGCATAATCAAGGGCTCTTTTTACAGTACCCTGTGGAACGTCATAATTTTTATAATCAGATGTTCCGTCTTTGATTTTGACAGTAACGGCTTCTACAACATTGATAGTTGCATCGTCATTACTTACCAGTGTGTCTCCGTTAGGAAGAATGAATTTCTCTGTAATCTCGCTAACTTCTGTTTCCGTATTTTTTGAATTTTCGTCAGAAATTGTCTGTGCAGATACGGAAAAAACAGATACCCATAAAACTGCAGTTGCACATATACCGGCAACTGTCTTTTTGACTGAAAGCTGTTTTTCACTTATCGCCATAAAGTTTCTCCTTAGTATTCAATTAGATTTTGCAGCTAATTCTTGCAAGAAAATTTGCAACTTCAAATTGCTACAACAGAATTATAGTGACAAAAAAACGGAATGTCAAATAAATAAATCCTAAGAATTTGTGCAAATCTTACAAAAAGTTTTCAACAACTTTGTCAAAGAGTAGATTCTTAATTCTAATATAGAATTATAATCCTGCATTTTATGGTGATTTTGCAAGAAATCAGCTATTACGTTATTGTAATTAATATTACAAACCTGTTACAACTTTATGTGAAATTGTCAATTTTTATGCCTGTTTTTAATAAACTCCGTTTTATACACTACTGCAAAATCACAGGAAAAACATAGATTTTTAAAGTGTTTTTAGAAAAATAAATATAAAAGTACATAAAAATCTTTGTAAATATCAGTTATTTTAATGTAAGTTTTTAACAGACTTGTTTTTGCAGAAAATTGTAAAATATTGTTAATTTCTGCTATTTTGAAAAATTTTTCCATTTAAAAAGTTTTTAAAAGTTACAGATTTTTTCAAGACTACAGTGAGATTTTTTCAGTAACAACTTCCTTTTATCAGGTTTTTTCATTGCAATATACCACAAAATAGGATACAATTATAATAGTTATATTTATAGGAGAAACTATGTTTAAATTAAGAAGATTTTTAAAGGATTACAAGCTGCAGCTTATAGTCGGCCCTGCCTGTAAGCTTTTGGAAGCTATACTTGAACTTTGCGTGCCTCTTGTTATGGCAAGCATAATAGACGTTGGAATTTCAAACAAAGACAGTGGCTATATTTCCCTAATGGGAGGATTTCTTGTTTTACTGGGAGTTGTTGGGCTTTCAAGTGCCCTTGTATGTCAGTATATGGCTTCATATACTTCTCAGGGTGTGGGAACTAAAATTCGCACAGCGCTATTTAATCATATAAACTCTCTTTCGCACAAAGAGCTTGATTATATAGGAACTCCTTCATTAATAACACGAATGACAAGCGATATAAATGCTGTACAAGCAAACATAGCTATGATTATGCGGCTTTTGCTTAGAGCCCCTTTCCTTATTATAGGAGCTTTGGTAATGGCGTCATTAATTGACCTTAATATGTCAATTATTTTCCTTGTGGCTTCCTTATTAATAGGTATAGTCCTCTACCTTGTTATGACAAAAACCCTGCCCTTTTATAAAGAAATACAAGGTTTACTCGATAAAATTTCTCTGTTGGCAAGAGAAAACCTTACCGGCAACAGAGTTGTGCGAGCTTTTTCCAAACAAAAAGCTCAAAGAGAAGCATTTGACAAAGAGAGCGAACATCTTTCAAAAAATCTTATAAATGTAAGCAAACTGTCTGCTTTGCTGAATCCTGCCACCTATGTTATAACCTACGGTGCAATTGTGCTGATACTTTGGTTCGGAGGACAGGCAGTAAACAAAGGCAGTCTTATGTCAGGTGATATAATCGCTCTTACAAGCTATATGACTCAAATTCTCCTTGCAATGATTGTTCTTGCAAATTTAGTTGTATTACTTTCAAAAGGAAACGCCTCTGCTGCAAGAATAAACCATATATTTGAAATCAAGCCTTCTGTTACGGAAAAGACAACGGAGATTATAAAAACAGATGAGTCTGCTCCGAAAGTGCAATTTAATAATGTTACTTTCTCCTACGGTGACGGTGACAACGAACTTGAAAATATAAACATTTCAATAGAAAAGAATTCATTTACCGGAATTATCGGAACAACAGGCTCTGGCAAATCTACCCTGCTGAGCCTTATATTAAGGTATTATGACGCAACCGCAGGAGAGGTTAAGGTTGACGGAGTTGATGTTAAAAATTACTCTTTCAGACAGTTGCGAGGTGAAATCGGAGTTGTTCCTCAAAAAGCAGTGCTGTTCAGCGGAACAATCCGCAGTAATATGCTGTGGCAGAAAGCTGACGCAACAGATGAGGAAATATGGCAGGCCTTGGAAACTGCACAGGCAAAGGATTTTGTAAAGGAACTGCCAAAAGGACTTGACTCCGGCATATCACAGGGCGGTACAAACTTTTCGGGAGGACAACGTCAGCGACTGTGTATCGCCAGAGCAATTGTGGGAAATCCCCATACCGTAATACTTGACGACAGTTTTTCAGCCTTGGACTTTGCCACAGAAAAAGCCTTAAGAGAAGCTCTTGTCAAAAAGGATCACATTACATTTATAATAGTAACCCAGCGTTGCTCAACCATTATGAATGCTGACAAAATAATTGTACTAGAAGACGGAATGGTTGCAGGCATGGGAACCCACGAAAATCTGTTAAAAAGCTGTGAAACCTACAAGGAAATATGCCTGTCTCAGCTTAAGCAGACGGAGGTGGAAACATGAAAAAACACACCGTAAGAAAAATCATTCTCTATGCCAAGGCTCATTTTATTTACTTTATATTTGCAATATTGTCAGCAATTATAAGCGTTTCTCTTACACTATATATACCTGTGCTTGTTGGAAACGCAGTTGACTGTATGATAGGAAAAGGTCAGATTAACTTTGAAATCATATTGCAGACTGTTATCTATATATTAGTATCAATAGGACTTATAGCAGTTTTTCAATGGTTTATGGGCTACTGTACGAGCACAATTTCTGCAAGAACTGTAAGAGATATGCGTATTGATCTTTTCAAAAAACTTAACAATCTTCCCCTGAGCTATATTGATTCTCACTCAAAGGGAGATTTAATAAGCAGGATTACTAATGATATAGAGGCTGTAGGTGAGGGATTAACTCAGATTATCACCCAGCTTTTCTCAGGAATAGTAACCATTGCAGGAACACTTGTATTTATGGTGCTGATAGATTATCGAATTGCACTTGTAGTAGTGGTATTAACCCCACTTTCCATATTAGTAGCAGGATTTATTGGCAAAATGTGTGCAAAAAGCTTTAGAAAACAGCAGCAGCTTCAAGGTGAAATAAGCTCCTACGTTGAAGAAATGGTAGGCAATCAGAAAATAGTTAAGGGCTTTTCCTATGAAGAGCGAAGTGCAAAAGGCTTTGAAGAAAAAAACAAAATACTTTTCAAAGTAGGGCTTAAAGCACAGTTTTCAGGAGCTCTGGCAAACCCCTCAACAAGATTTGTAAACAATATGGTATATGCTGCCACAGGAATTGTAGGCGCGTTGTCTGCAATTTCCTTAACAGGTGGACTTACTATCGGTCAGCTTTCCTGTTTCTTAACCTATGCAAACCAATATACAAAGCCTTTTAACGAAGTAACAGGTGTGCTTACACAAATTCAAACAGCCTTAGCATCTGCAGGCAGAGTTTTTGAAGTTTTTGAAGCTGAAAATGAGCCTTCCGACAAAGACAGAAAGTCCATAAGTTCTGCAAAAGGTGAAGTTGAATTTAACAACATCAGCTTTTCATACAGTCCTGACAAACCTCTCATAGATAACTTTTCTCTGAAGGTAAAATCAGGACAACAGGTTGCTATTGTAGGTCCTACAGGCTGCGGCAAAACCACTCTAATTAACTTGTTAATGGGCTTTTATGATGTGCAAAAAGGTGAAATCACCCTTGACGGAGAAAATATTCAATGCCTTAAACGTAATGATTTTCGCAGATTGTTCGGTATGGTATTACAGGATAGCTGGTTAATGGCAGGCACAATTATGGAAAACCTCCGTTTTGGCAATCCTGAAGCTACAGAGGACCAGATAATTTCCGCATCCAAGAAAGCATATGCCCACAGCTTTATCAGAAAAATGCCACAGGGCTACAATACTGTAATTGCAGAAAACGGCGGTAATTTATCTGCAGGACAAAAACAACTATTATGTATTGCACGTGCAATGGTAGCAAATCCGCCGATGCTTATTCTTGATGAGGCAACCTCATCAATTGATACCCTTACGGAAATACGTGTTCAAAAAGCTTTTCGCAAAATTATGGAGGGCAGAACAAGTTTTGTAGTTGCCCACAGACTTTCCACTATAAAGGAAAGCGATGTTATTCTTGTAATGAACAAGGGTAACATTGTTGAGCAAGGAACTCACGATGAACTGTTAGTTAAAAAAGGCTTTTACTATAATCTTTATAATTCACAATTTACAGATAAGTAAAGCTATACCATTTATCTATAAAAAATATGAGGTGTAATTATGAAATGCGCTAAACTAAAGAAAACCGCCGCAGTAGTGTTGTCTGCTTTAACCCTGACCTCCGCTATGGCACTAGCTCCCACAAATGTATTTGCAGCACAGGGAAAAATCACATATACATTTAAAGGAGATGAAAAGGCAAAATCAGGCTACGCACAGGGCAAAATACAGCTAAGCTCACTTTCTGATGGAAAGTATTATCTATATTGGGCAGATGATGATAACGCCCTTAAGGGCTACTATGAAATTGCTCAAGTTGATGTTAAGAACGGAAAAGGGTCTTTTACCTTTGGGGATCATACTGCAATCCCTGTTGATGCAACAAAACTTATTGCAACTACTTCAAATAAAAATACCTCTGTAAATAATGCTGTTGCTGTTTATGACATTCCAAAAGCTAAGCAGCAGAAATATAATTCCAAAGATGCAAATTACACCTTTATGAATTATTCCGATATTCACATAGATGTTGCAAACAATCAGTACTATAAATATTCAGAGCTTCATTGGGAAAAGGCCTTGGAAACTGCCGTAAATAAAAAAGCAGAATTTATAATAACTGCGGGCGACAACATTACAAACGGCGAAGGTCCCGGTAAGGAATATGACAAATATCAGGAAATTTTGGGAAATTCAGATTTTGCAAATCCGGTTTACGAAGCGTCAGGTAATCACGAGCTTAGAACAGGGGAAAGAAAAGCCCTGTTAAGCACATTTGTAACTGCAACAGGACTTGACGGTAATAAGGCAACTATTGAAAAAAACAAGCCCTACTATAGCTTTGAGGAACCAAAGACAGGAGACCTGTTTATAGTAATGGCCTTGGAATACAAATATGACCCTCAGGACGGTGACGAGTTTTCCAAGGAACAGCTTGACTGGGTTAGAAATCTTCTTGAAGAAAACTACAATAAAAACAAGAATATTTATATTATTCAGCATGCATTAATTCAGGGTTATGGTGCCGGTGACGACGAAGATAATTACTACACTGTTCCTCTTTCTCCGGATTATGATACAACAAACCAATTCAGAGAAATTATTGAAACCTATAAGGATATAATATGGATTTCAGGTCATACCCATATTGCTCTTAAATACGGCTATAACTACTCAAATATGAACGATACCTCCTGTAATATGATTCACGACAGCTCCGTATGCTGTCCTACAATCTTAAACTACTCAAGTCATAACTTAAGCTATGCCGCCCATGATGATGAAAAGCTTAAAGATATGAGTGAGGGTTATTATGTACAGGTATTTGATGACAGAAGTATTTTCTATGGAGAAAACCTGTACCATAATATGATTTATCCAAATGCCTGCTATGTTGTAGAAGGCTGTCGCAAAACATATGCAAAAAATAATAGTGGCGCTGAAAATAAAAACCCAACAGGCAAGCTCCCTGATATTTTACAGCTTAGTGCATTATCCACTCAGCTTTTTCAAATGCCGAAAAGCTTTACATATAAGAATATCAACTCTGAGGATTTAGAAAGTCTTACTAAAGACGCAAAGGATATTCTTGAAAACTTTTATTCATTCAGCTCCTACAATTCCTATCAGGCTTTAAAATCTGCCGTAAAAACTGTTGACAGCAAGGATTTAGTTGAAGCGTATAAGGATATAAGCACAGCATATGTGGATTTTCTTCCTTATACTTACAGCGGTGAAACAGATGTTTACTTCGTAAATACAAAGGGCTGGAAAAAAGTTTACGCACACCTTTGGTCTGCTAAAAACGATAACGGTAAACCGGGTGTAGAAATGAAGCAGGTTGGAATTAACGAGGAAGGCTTTACCGTTTATAAAACAAAAGTAAACTATAATATGTATAAGCAGGCAGTATTTGGTGATGGCGGAGACACAGAGCTTACTGAAGAACAGACTTTGTCAGGCAAAGAAAATCAGATGTTTACTGCTAACAGTCACGACCCAAAAGCTCCGTACTTCTGCTTAACAGGGAAATATCAGTAACAATTGAAAATTTAAAATGAAGGTCGGGTAGAAAGAATAGCCCTATGAGCAAACTTTCCTGCCCGACCGTATTTATATTCCGCCTTCGGCGGGATGTAATTAATAAAATGGTCGGGAAAATAAGTTTTCCATTATAGAAATCTATCTTCTCGGCCATAATTTTTCATTTTAAATTTTCAATTAGTAATCTATTTTGTTCCGAAAATTCTGTCCCCTGCATCTCCAAGTCCCGGACAGATATAAGCGTTTTCATTTAAGCAGCGGTCAAGACATCCTATGTAAAGCTGCACATCAGGGTGAATCCGGGTAAATTTTTCAACTCCTTCAGGAGCAGCAATAATACACATACATTTAATATTTTTACCTCCGCGCTTTTTAATAGCGTCAACTGCGTCAATAAGAGAGCCCCCTGTTGCAAGCATTGGGTCAACTACAAGAATAAGACGCTCCTCAATTTGTGCAGGTAATTTGCAATAATATTCATGGGGAATGTGAGTTTCCTCATCACGATACATACCTATATGTCCCACCTTTGCAGTAGGAACCAACGCAAGAATACCGCTTACCATTCCAAGACCTGCTCTTAAAATAGGTACAACTGCAAGTTTTTTGCCGGCAATAACAGGCTGGATGGTTTCTTCGATAGGCGTCTTAACATTAACATCTACTGTTTTCAAATCAGCCAATGCCTCATATCCCATAAGCATTGCAATTTCTTCAACAAGTTTTCTGAACTCATTTGTTCCAACATCTTCATTTCTAAGCATTGTGATTTTATGCTTAATAAGCGGATGCTTCATATAAACAACATTTGCCATTATAGTGCCTCCTTAAAATTTATTTTTTTATAATCTAATAATACAAAAAACCTGAAATAAAGTCAACAAATAACAAAAATTACTGTATATTTTAAAAATAATATTGTAATATCCATTAATTTTTTATATAATGATAAATGGCAAAATTAAAATATTCTAAAGGGGGATATAATAATGGATAACAACACAGTCGAAAAAACAGGTATCTATGATGCCCGAACTTTGGGTAAGCCGAAAATGTTTATCCTTGGTATTCAGCATATGTTTGCTATGTTTGGTGCTACCATTCTTGTACCTATTATCACAGGTCTTGACATCAGCACAACATTGCTTATGGCAGGATTGGGTACACTTCTTTTCCATTGTATCACAAAATTAAAGGTGCCTGCATTTTTAGGTTCAAGCTTTGCTTTCCTGGGAGGATATGCAGCAATCACAGCACTTTCAGGTACAAAAGGCTACGAAAATATGACTACAACTCAACTTTTGCCTTATGCTTGCTTAGGTGTAGCTTGTGCGGGAATTCTCTACTTTGTTCTTGCAGCAATTATCAAGGCTGTAGGAATCCAAAGAGTAATGCGCTTTTTCCCGCCTGTAGTAACAGGTCCTATCATTATTGCTATTGGTCTTAACCTTGCACCGTCTGCAGTAAATAACTGTCAGACAAACTGGGTTATTGCTCTTGTAGCGCTTGTTACAATCATTATCTTCAACATCTGGGGCAAAGGTATGGCAAAAATTGTTCCCATTATACTTGGTATTTTAGTTGCTTATTTAGTTGCTTTAGTGCTGTACTTTATTGGTCAGTCAAATCCTGATTTAATTCAAAATATGCCTTGGTTATTTGCCGGGGGTGTTACCGAAGAAGGAATTTACACACCAATCTTTGATTTTACACAGCTTAACAATATTTTTGTTAACATTGGAAAGGGCGATATATTTGGTCCTGAGGGACTTGTCGGTATTCCTATTAAATGGGAGCAGACTGTATTCGGCGGTGTAAATTTCAATAATGCTTCATTAATCATTACATCAATCGTTGCTATTGTTCCGATTGCTATTGCAACAATGATGGAGCATATCGGCGACATCTGCGCTATCGGTTCAACAACAGGCAAAAACTACATTGAGGATCCCGGTCTTCACAGAACATTAACAGGTGACGGTCTTGCAACATCTTTGGCTTCACTTTTCGGCGGTCCTGCTAACACAACCTACGGAGAAAATACAGGCGTGCTTGCTCTTACTAAGGTTTATGACCCAAAAGTAATCCGTATTGCAGCTATCTGCGCTGCTGTAGTGTCATTCTTCCCTATCGTTTCTGTATTAATCGGCTCACTTCCAAGCTCATTAATCGGCGGAATCAGCTTTGTACTATACGGTATGATTTCTGCTATCGGTGTAAGAAACGTAGTTGAAGCTAAGGTAGATTTCACAAAGAGCAGAAACCTTATTATTGCTGCTGTAATCGTTGTATGTGCATTAGGCTTAGGAACTGACACGGTAAGCTTTTCAATTGCAGCTTGCACAATCACGCTTTCACCGCTGGCAGTAGCTTCAATTGCCGGCATTATCCTAAATGCTGTTTTCCCCGGTAAGGATTATAAGTTTGAAGGATAAGACTTTAAATTAATAATTGATAATAAAGGTCGGGTAGAAAGGTTATTTTTAGCAAACCTTTCTATCCGACCTTATTTATATTCCGCTTTTGGAGGATTAAAAAAAATTGTCGGGAAGATAAGTTTCCAATTATATAAACCTATCTACCCGACCATAATTTTCAATTTTCAATTATTAGTAGTTTTCCGCCTTAATCTGAAAATAAGCCTGTGGGTATGAACATACAGGGCATACCTTTGGAGCTTCCTTGCCTATATAGATATGACCGCAGTTGCTACATTGCCAAATAGCGTCCTTATCCTTGCTGAACACTAAGCCGCCGGAAACATTTTCAAGTAGCTTTTTAAATCTGTTCTCGTGGTATTTCTCAATATCCCCAACCATTTCAAAAAGTCTTGCTATATTGTCAAAGCCTTCTTCTCTTGCTTCCTTGGCAAATGCAGGGTACATGTCAACCCACTCGTAGTTTTCGCCCTCGGCAGCTTCAGTAAGATTGTTTTCTGTGGAGCTGATACCACCGCTAAGCAAATTAAACCACATCTTAGCGTGTGCCATTTCCTGATTAGCTGTTTCTTCAAAAAGCTTTCCAATCTGGACATAACCGTCCTCCTTAGCCTTTGAAGCAAAATATGTGTATTTGTTTCGAGCCATTGACTCTCCGGCAAATGCTGCTTCCAAGTTTTTTTCAGTCTTAGTACCTTTTAAATCCATAGTATTTACACCTTTTCTCTGTATTTTTTACCACCTGAAGGCAGTAGATATTACCAATAAATTAATATTACATATTAATTTATTGGTCAGATGTTAAATCCTACATAAAGTATTCCAACTAAAATCTTTTATATTCAGCTTTTGTCAAAACATTTTTCCTTGATAATTCTTTGCAGGCATCATATTGAAATCATAGTCCTTTAGCTCATCTAAAGTAATATTAGTGTGGCAGCCCTCGTGAATCATAAGGTTGGAATTTCCCCCCAAATGTACAACTACAACAGGAGTGTTTGTTCCGTAGGCATAACCGCACTCCCAAGCAGTACCGCTGTCACTGTAGCCGCCGTAATAAAGCATTACCACAACATCAGCCCAGTCAATAAATCGCCTGTCATTAATAAAGGTTTCCTTTGACCACCAACCTTGTTGAGTATTTTCATCAGTTCTAATCTCGTTCAGACGCGGACTGAAAACATCAAATCCCCTTGACATTAAAATATCCTCGGCAGTTTTTACATTTTTCAGCTCCTCCTCATTGAAAAAAGGACTTGCAAGATATATTTTCATATATTTTTCCTTTCTTTTTATTAACAATCTGATATTAAAATATCTGCTTATATTTATTAATATCTATAACCGTGCTTTCAGCCAGTTTATCAACAACACTTTCGCTTACAAATCCCCTTGCTCCCCCATTTGCTTTGATTTTTTCTGAAGCGAAAATCTCTGCTTTTCTAAGACTTTCCAAAGGTTCGCATCCTTTTGCATAGTAGTGAATAAAACCGCTGAAAAGGCTGTCCCCTGCACCGATAGTATTAACCACATTTTCAATCTTTACTGCTGAAAGCTCATAAACTGTATTCTCAATTAACATCATTGCTCCCTTGCAACCCATACCAAGTACAATGATTTTATTATGATATGTATTATAAATTGACGTAAGAAAATTCTTGTAATCACTGTTAATTCCTTCGTCACTTAGAAAAACTATATCTGCTTTTTCAAGGAAATCTCTGTTGTATTCATCATTTATATCTGACAAAATGTGAACATCGGTAGCAATGATTTTCCCCTGCTCTTTAGCCTTTTTTAATAAATCTCTGTTAAAGTTAATATTACAGGCTACAACAATATCACTATCCATAAACTCCTGTGTAAAGCTATAGCATGCGTCTTGAATATCCTTTAGGTCGCAATAAATCTGACGTTTACCGCTATTGTCATAAAGGACTACAGATGCAGGAGTAGCTTTAAGCTTTTTTGAAACAGCTTTTGTATTAACTCCTGCTTTTGAAAGCTCTGTAAGAATTTTTTCTCCCTCAAAATCCTTTCCAATCATTGCCGCTAATGAAACCTTATCTCCAAGAGTTGTAAGCGCCTTTGCAATATTATATCCAACACCGGACACAGCTGAATTTACTCCGAAAAAAGGATAGTCAACAGGGTAGTACTCTATAGGAAAATCTCTTACTTTTACTGTTGTTTCAATATTTACAAGACCTGATACAAACACATTATTCATAAAAACACTCCTGTCAATATATTTATACTGAATTTTTAAATTTTCTTTCTGCAAAAATCTTTCATGCAACATTCTTCACATTTAGGCTTTCTTGCAACACATACCGCTCTGCCGTGGAGAACAATTCTATGGCAAAAGTCATTGCTTTCCTCTTGCGGTAAAAGCTTGCGAAGCTCAAACTCAATCTTTTTTTGATCCTTAAGCTGATGAAGTCCCAGCCTTTTTGTAATGCGGATACAATGGGTATCTACAACTACCGCAGGCTTGCCGTAAATATCACCTACAACAAGGTTAGCGGTTTTTCTTCCTATTCCCGGCAGAGAAATAAGGTCATCAATATTATCAGGAACATTTCCCCCAAAGTTATTCTTAAGCGCCTTAGCCATTTCCACGATATCCTTACTTTTGGTTTTATAAAGACCACAGCTTTTTATGTATTCTGCAACCTGCTCATAAGCAGCGTTTGCAAAATCGTCAACTGTAGGAAATCTTTCAAACAAAGCAGGAGTTACTATATTAACCCTTGCGTCGGTACATTGTGCCGCAAGTCTTGTAGCAATTAGAAGCTGTAGAGGATCCTCATATGTAAGTGAGCATACAGCGTCAGGATATTCTTTTTTCAAGGCTTCAACAGCCATTAGTGCAATTTGTTTTTTCGTCATAATTACACCTCCAAGTACATTTTATCATATATCTGTTTCATTGCAAGTCAGAAAGCGTTAAATTTTTTCTCGTCTATTTTTTTGTAATGAATAGAAATTATATGCAGATTGCCGGGTCAAACATACAATCTATACCATAATAACTACCAACTATAACAGATACAACATTTTTAAGTTTAAATATGGTAAAATATTGAAAATTTTTGACAGGAAGGATATGGGAGAATTTTTATCACAAATAACGGAAAACTTATTTGTAATGCAATATGATTCTGCCGACAGTAAATTGAGTGAGGAAAATTATGAAAGAAAACAGAATATCAAAAATTATGAACAGATTGTTTCATATAGTCATATTAGCCTTTTTAGGAACAACGTTTATAGGTGTGTTATTCAGCTTTGTAGCTAAAAAAACCTTGTCAGAAAATATTGTGGGATTTTTTATTATTCCGGGCTTTGTATGTTTTTCAGTCATTGCTGCAATTGCTTATTACTATTCAACAAAGTCCTCCGACAGTCTTAAAAAAGCCCTGACTTTATCAGACAATCAAGCTAAACTAATACTTTTTGCAGGAGTTTTTGTGATTTTTCTGATTCAACTCTATGTAGGATATAAGCTGAGAAATTATCCTGTTACAGACGTTGAAATCCTTAACAAATATATATTGGATTTTGCAAAAACCGGTAATTTTGATTTAATCCAATCGGAATACAGCAAAGGAAACGTTTATTTAGTAAGGTACCCCAATAACTTAGCTATTACATTTCTTATGTCTTTTATAAGCAGAATTGCATATATAATTTTTGGCTATGTTCCACGCTTTCTGTCGGTTATTGTAAACTGCATTGCTATTAACCTGGGAATACTCTTTACTGTTTTAATTGCTCAAAAGCTTTTGGGCAATAAGACAGGATTTTATACATTGGGACTGTGCGGAGCTTTTCCTCCCTTTTATACCTACACAGCTTTTTGCTATACAGATTCACTGTCACTGCCTCTTTTAACAGGAGGAATATATTTTTTGCTCCTTGCGCTAAAAAATGACAAAAAAATTAAGCTCTATGTGTATGCAATCATCTCGGGAATAATAGTTTTTTTAGGCCTTAAAATGAAAGCAAGCGTTGTATTCATAATTATAGATGCAGTAATATATTGCTTGCTTAAATTGGATTTTAAAAGATTTGCATCTGTTACCCTGGCTTTGATAATAGGATTTATAGGCTCAGGAGCAATTTACGGCACAACTGTTGACAGTATGCACCTTGCCACAAAGGAACAGATTAACGAAAGTCGGTATCCATACACCCATTGGATAATGATGGGCTTAAAAGGCAAAGGAGGCTACCATTCAAAAGACAGCCAATATACCGCAAGCTTTCCAAATATTCAGGAAAAAACTCAGGCAAATCTTAAGGAAATAAAAAACCGAATTAAACAAAAGGGCATAAACGGTTTAATTTATCATACAGGAATAAAGGTTCTGTGGACATGGGGTGACGGAACATATTTTATAAATCATCATATTGAAAATCCTGTTCAGAAAAATTTTCTTCATTCTATTGTACTTGAACGAGGAAAATACCATAATGTCTTTTATGCATACAGCAGTATTTTCCATTTAATGCTTTTATTTTTCATGCTTATGTCGATAATCAAAGGCTTGAAAAATCCAACTCCGACCTTTTCAACATTTCTTAAAGGACTTGTGTTTACAATTTTTCTTTTTCTGATAATCTGGGAAACCCGTTCACGTTATCTTTTCAATTTCACCCCGGTATTTATCCTTTTGTCAGTAGACGGGGTAGATTATTTTGTGTATCTGTTCAGAAGTTTTATATCAAAACTTCACCTGAAAAAAATATAAAAACGGTCGTGAAGTAAAGTTTTCCAATTCAGCAACTTTTCTTCTCGACCATAATTTTCCGTTTTCAATTTTCAATTATTAATTATCCATTATAAATTAAGAAAAGGAAGTACGCTCACTATCCAATCTCCTAAAGGACAAAGTCCTATAGGTAAAAACATTGCAGGTACAAGGTTAGTAACCTTTAACTTAATTGCATCAAGCATTGTAAGACCCAATGCTATAATTACAATATATCCTACACAGCTCATACTGTCAATTACCGCTGTGCTTAAAAATGGACTTATCCACACAGCTAAAACTGTAAGAATCCCCTGATAAACAAAAACAAAAGCAGCAGAAAACATTACACCAAAGCCCATTGTACTTGCAAAAATCATTGAAGAACACAAGTCAAGGGCAGACTTTGTAAACAAAACGGAATTGTCCCCGTTAAGCCCTGCCTGCAAACATCCTACAATAGTCATAGAGCCAACGCAAAAAAGTATAGACGCCGACACAAAGCCCTCTGCCATTCTTGAATTTGAATTATCTTTGTCAAATTTACTTTCAAGCTTTTTACCAAGCCTGTTAATTTGCTTGTCAAGGTCAATAAGCTCACCTATAAGAGTGCCTAAAATCATAGCCACAACTACAAGCATAGCACTGCTTCCTGTTAAACAGCCGGTAATTCCTATAAATACCGTAACAAGCCCAAGCGCTTTGAAAAGTGTATCCGTTAGTCTTTGAGGAATACCTTTTTTAACAATAATTCCAATTGTACTTCCTAACAATACCGTGAAAACATTAACTACCGTTCCCAACAACCCTAATAACATAAATACCAAATCCTTTTAAATCAATAAATTGATTATAATATGAATTTGGTCTTTTTGCAAGAATTAGTTATCTATGCATTTAGCAAGGGGCACGTTGTTACCAAAATAAAAGGACTGTATCAAATTTTGATGAATACAGTCCTTAATTATTTGTACTTTTTATTCCCATAACTACACCCAAAAGCATGTGCTGTTGCTTTGGAGTAAGACAACGATAATTGTTTAACAAGTTGCATTCATCTTCATTAAGAGTTCTTTGAGCAATTCTGTCTATAGGATTTTTAATGTCTGTATATCCAACAATGTAATCAATAGATGTATCAAAAATTTCTGCCATTTGCTTTAAAGTAGCAATACTTGGCTCATTTTTTTCATTTTCGTAGGCCTTCAATGTACTGCTTAATCGATATTCCTCTGCAACTTACCGGTTATGGAACACAGCTTTTATCTATGCACCTACCTAAAATGCTCTGCCTACGCCAGCTTTACGCATATGTTCACCTTACCAAATTAAAATTTGGAGATTCACTTAATTATCAATTATCAATTTTTTATTAAAATATTTTTCCGATTAACTTAATTTTTTACCTTTTATAATTGCAAGGTGGTTTGTTTTGTGGTATAGTTAATTTGTATATTTATATTCAATACCTTATGGAAGGAGTTTTCTGCAATGTGTGGTATTTGTGGATTTACAGGACAGGTTGTTGACCGTGACCAAACTATTAGGAATATGACTGAGGTTATCACTCACAGAGGACCTGACTCAAACGGATTTTTCAGCGACGATTATGTCAGTATGGGGTTTCGCCGTCTTAGTATTATAGACCTTGACACAGGACATCAGCCAATTTATAACGAGGACAAAACCTTGGTGCTTACCTTTAACGGCGAGATTTATAACTATAAAGAGTTAAGAAAAGAGCTTATTGACTTAGGACATAAGTTTTATACTGATACAGACAGCGAAGTTTTAATACACGGCTATGAAGAATGGAAAGAAGATATGCTGTTAAAACTTCGTGGTATGTTTGGCTTTGCAATTTATAATACTTTGGATAAAAGTCTGTTTATCGCACGTGACTTCTTTGGTATTAAGCCTATGCATTATACGGTAATCGGCAAGGACTTAGTTTATGGAAGTGAAATAAAAAGTATCCTTGAGCATCCTAAGTTTGAGAAAAAGTTTAACTACAAAGCTCTTGACACCTACCTGTCCTTCCAATACGCAGTACCTCCCGAAACATTTTTTGAGGGTGTTTACTGCCTGCTTCCCGGGCACTATATGACCTTTAAAAACGGTGAAGTTGAAACTGTACGCTATTGGGAAGCTAAATTCAGACCTGACGAAAATATGACAGAGGAAGAAGCCGTTGATAAAATTGAAAAGGTTTTTGAAAATTCTGTAAATGCACACAAAATTGCTGACGTTGAAGTAGGATGTTTCCTGTCAAGCGGTGTTGACTCCAGCTATGTTTCAACATATTTTGCTGATCAAAAAACCTTTACCGTAGGCTTTGACTTCGGCAAAAAATACAACGAAATTTCATGGGCAGAAAACTTGTCCAAAAAAATCGGTGTTGAACATCACTCTCACCTTATTTCAAGCGAGGAGTTTTGGGACGCTGTGCCTACAGTTCAGTACCATATGGATCAACCCCTTGCAGACCCAAGCTGTATTGCCCTTTACTTTGTGTCAAGACTTGCAAGCGAGTATGTTAAGGTTGTGCTTTCAGGTGAGGGTGCAGACGAGTTGTTTGGAGGTTACACCTGCTATAATGACCCAAGGGTTTTCAAAATCTACCAAACCATTGTGCCCTACTGCATAAGAAAAGCAATTTGCAAGATTGCTAAAAAACTTCCTGATATAAAAGGTCGTGACTATCTGATAAGAGCAACCCATCCCCTTGAGAAACGCTTTATAGGCAACGCTTTTATGTACGATTATGACCAAAAGTGTGAGCTTTTGCGTGACCCAAGTATTGCCACAAAACCACAAAATTTCACAAAACGCTTCTATTACAGAACACGCCGTCAGGATGATGTAACAAGAATGCAAACCCTTGATATTAACTTGTGGATGGTTGGAGATATTCTCCTTAAAGCAGACAGAATGTCAATGGCAAACTCTCTTGAATTAAGAGTTCCTTTCCTTGACAAAGAAGTGTTCAAGGTAGCTTCAAGCCTACCCACGCATCTTCGCTGCAACAAGCATAACACTAAATACGCATTGCGAAAAGCTGCACAGCGTCATATGCCGATAGAAACTGCTGAAAAAGAGAAACTTGGATTTCCTGTTCCGACACGAGTATGGCTTCGAGATGAAAAATACTATAATATAGTTAAAAGAGCCTTTGAATCAGAAACTGCACAAAAATTCTTTAACACAGATATTCTTGTAAACTGGCTTGATGTTCATTTCAGCGAAAAAGAGGACAACAGCCGTAAAATCTGGACAGTGTATATTTTTATTGTGTGGTATAACATTTACTTTGGCGACAACGAAAAGGTTGTTAAACCAAAAAATCATTTGGTAGAGCTAAAGGCAAAGGCTGAAGCACAGAGAAAGCTTGCAAAACAAAAAGCTGCTATTGCCAATATTAGAGAAGAGCTTGCGCAGCAGGAGGGTATTCAGGACAACGGATACACAAATAACTCTGCTGATAATGTAGAAGACGCTTTTGAAAGCGGAAATGATGACAGCATTGCATCAAAATTTCAAACCCTGCAGGAAAGCATTATCGGAGTTTCAATTCCTGACGACAGAACACCTTTACAAAAGGCAGAAGATGTTGCTATGGAAATAGAAATTGAGGATGAAGAATTTGAGGGCGCAATTGACGAAGATAATTACGAAGAACCTGAAGAGGTAAAGGAAGAATATGTGGACATTACAAATCAGTCTGACATTACTGACAACAACGGTGCAATTCGTGATGATGTAATCGACAGCATTTTGTCTGACTTTGACAGCATTAAAGAAAACTCCCCCAAGGAAGAGCAGGAATAAAAGACACCACCCTTAAAGGGTGGTGTTGTTAAATAATTATACATTCAAGAAGAGCCTTTTTTATACGGTTGTATTCAGGCTGAAAATTCCCTATAGGCAAAGGATTTTTTCCAAACCCTGTTTCAACAGTAATTGCAGGAGTTTTAAGGTAGCCTATTACCCAGTCCTTAAAACCTCCTCCCGTAGCAATTTCTTCAGGCTCAGTAACCTTGTATTCTGCGAGTCTTGCAAATTTATTCCCAAGGTCAACAGATTTTTTAGGAGTTTCCTTGTAGGTTGAATAAACCTCTCTGCCTTGACTGTGAAAAGCTATTACGTGGGTAAATTTACTTTTAATACATAGATTTTTTAATGCAATGGTTTCAGGCTCTGAAAAAGGAGCTTTTCCTCCATAGCGAGTAGGTCCGGGACCTTTGATACCCTGACTTATTTCAAGAAGTCTGAGCTGATTCCAACCGGCATTGAAGTTGTGGTTTAAATCAACGCCTCTTGCGTTAGCCTGCCAACTATTTGTGTTGTGAGCCACCTTGTTAATAAGCCTTTGAAAAGGAGGACAGGATGATGCTCCCTTAAGCTGAATTTCCACACCGTCAGGATTTATACATGGAATAATCATAAACCCCTGATTGCTAAGCATACTGAAAACATCTAAGCCTAAAAGTGCCGACCTGCTTTTGTAGTGATTACAAAGCTCCTCAAAAAAGCTAAGGAGAATAAGTGTGTTAATCCATTCCATTCCGTGGAATGTAGCAGCATAGAGGGTCCGCCTTTGACTGTTGCCTATAGATAATGCCCATATACTTCTTTTGCAAAGGCTTTTTCCTATTTCCTTAACTTTTATAAAGGGAAATTTTTTGCATATGTTTTTTACGGCAAAATCCTGCAAATAATAATCAGGTGCTGTGTTATAAATATTAATAATATCACCTTCGGAGAAATTTATGAATAAATTATTTGAAAAAACCTTAAAAAGCACTACCGCTTTTAACGGTAAAATACTTCATATATTAGTTGATGATGTAAAACTTCCTAACGGAAATACATCTCAAAGAGAAATAGTAGTACATCAAGGGGGAGTATGTGTTGCCGCCCTTGATGAAAATAATAATCTGTATTTTGTGCGACAGTTTCGCTATCCTTATAAGGAGGTTGTATTGGAACTGCCGGCAGGCAAACTTGAAATGGGACAAACACCCCTTGAAAACGGCAAGCGTGAACTTACGGAAGAAACAGGATGTGTAGGATATAATTTCACTTCAATGGGTCAGTTGTACCCAAGTCCAGGCTATACAGGAGAGATAATCCACCTCTATGCCTGCAAGGTAAAATCACAGGGGGAACAGCGTCCTGACGATGATGAGCTTTTAGAAATTGAAAAAATTCCAATGGCAAAAGCTGTGGAAATGGTACTGAATAATCAGCTCCCTGACGCAAAGTCACAGGTACTTATACTAAAACTCGACGCACTTTTACGTTCAGGAAAAATTTAACCATAAATAATGTTGGTAGTAAACGTTTTCTCAACACCCTTCATTATCAATTAGTAAAATAATACGAAAGGATTTCACAATATATGCAGGTTTTTAAAGACTTAACCCCATCAACTGAATATACTGCTGTTGCATTAGGTTACTTTGACGGCGTGCATATGGGACACAGAGAGGTTCTGAGGGCTGCTGCTAAATGCAAAAAACAGGGGCTTACCCCTGTAGCCTTTACATTTACTTCCACTCCAAAAGCCAAGGACCTTCACAGTCAGCTTTCCACATATGAGGAAAAGTGCCGATTGTTTGAGAGCATTGGAATTGAAACACTTTACATAATTGACTTTGAAAAACTGAGAGTTAAAAGTCCCCGAGAATTTGTATTGGAAATAGTTAAAAATGTATTTAATGCAAAAAAAGTTTTCTGCGGATTTAACTACCGCTTTGGAAAAAACGGTGCAGGTTCAACCGAAGATTTAAAAAAAATTTGCAGTGAAAATAATATAGAAGTTTATATTTCAGATCCTGTTATAATTGACGAAATAGTTGTATCCTCAACTGCTATAAGAGAGCTTCTGAAAAAAGGCAACATCAAAGAGGCAAACAATCTTTTAGGTTATGATTACGGATTAGTGAGCCTTGCTGTAAAGGGCAATCATATAGGAACCCTTATGGATACTCCTACAATCAATCAGCCTTTTGAGAAAGACATCATTATTCCGAAATTCGGAGTGTATGCTTCAATTGTAACTATAGATAACATTTCTCATTTTGGTGTTACAAATATTGGCGTAAAACCAACTATCGGCAATAATATTTCTCCCCTGTGCGAAACATGGCTCCCCCTTTATAAAGGGGAAAATCTTTACGGCAAAAAGATTGATACAAGGTTAAAAGCTTATATCCGTCCGGAGCAAAAGTTTAAAGACTTGGCAGAACTTCAAAAAGCAATAAAAAATGACGGTAATACCGCCATAGAGATTTTAAGAAAAGAGAATATTTTCAATTATTCATTAAGATAAACCTTTTCATTGCATTAACTGAAAGTTCGCTTGCTTTTTTACAAAAAGTTCTGAAATCTTCTCCCTCATTGCTTTCAATATCATCAGAAATAACTCTAAAAACACAGAAGGGCACATCATTTCTATAGCAAACGTGACCTATGGAGCCACCCTCCATTTCACAAGCAAGGGCATTGAACTCTTCATTAATTCTGAGACGCTGTTCTTTTTCTGACACAAATATATCACCCGAAGCAATTCTGCCTTTAAAAATCTTTCCCGTGCAAGCCTTTTCCAAAGCCTGAACTACCTTTTCATCACAAGGAAAATATATTCTGTTTTCATCATTAAAGGTTATTTTTCCCTGTGGGTCACCAAGAGCTTTTACATTCATATCGTGCTGTAAAACCTCAGTACCTATTACCATATCATAAATCTTTACCTCTCTTGATACCGCACCTGCAACACCGCTGTTTATCACAACATCAGGACTGAATTTATCAATCATAATCTGAGTACACATAGCAGCATTAACCTTTCCAACACCGCACTCAACTGCCACAACCCGATTTTCCCCCATAATACCGGCTATAAATTCCATTCTGCCGTAATTATAAGTCTTAAAATTTTTCATTGCAGCCTTCAGTCCTTGAACCTCAACTGCCATTGCACAAATTACTCCAATCATATTAAAACTCCTATATCTTTTTATACTTAAATTATAACTAATCAAAATTTTCTGTTTCATACATTATAATAGAAAGAGCTGCCAAAGGTGCAGTTTCTGCCCTTAGTATTCTTTTTCCAAGAGTAGCTACACCGCCGCCATTTTTTGAAACCATATCCACTTCAGCTTTTTCAAATCCACCCTCGCTGCCTATAAAAATTCCTATAGTATGAGGCTTATCTTTAATAAGTTTTTTTACTCTTTCCCCGCCGCATTCGTAAAATATAATGTTAAGGTCATTAGACTTAGAAAGTTCACAGGCATTTTTAAAGCTAACAGCATTTTCGACTACAGGCACAATTCCACGTCTTGATTGTTGCGCTGCTTCCTTAGCAATTTTTTGCCAGCGAGCCTGCTTTTTAGCCAATGATTGTTCATCAGGACGTGAAATACATCTTGCGGAAATTACAGGCACAATTTTTGTAACACCAAGCTCTACGGACTTTTGAACTATGTATTCCATTTTGTCCCCTTTTGGCAAAGCCTGATAAAGCGTGATTTCCACATCGGGCTCATTTTCACAGTCTTTGGTTTCCGCAACGTTTACAGAAACTAAGGCAGGCTCTGTATTTTCAATAACACAATTATGCTGAATCTTGTCAGGTGTTACAAGAGTAATTTTCTCACCTTTTTTCATTCTTAGGCTTTTGGAAATATGCTCAGCGTCCTTACCCTGAATTATATATTTATCAGTTGAGATTTCCTCATTTGTAAAAAACCACACCATAAATACGACCCCTTTGATTATTTTAATGATATTTTACCAAAAATACCGTCAGATTGCAATATTATGTAATATTTGCTAAAATTTAATGAGGAGGTGTTTAATTTGACAGAATATGTAACAAATGAATATACAGCGTCTGGCTTTTATAAATTATTGGAAGAAAAAAACATCACTCCCTGCAAGCTCCAACATCTTGTAGTAAAAAAGCTTATTGAAAAAAATATGAAGGTTGCTACTGCAGAAAGCTGCACCGGAGGACTTTTAAGCAAACGTATTACAGAAATAAGCGGAGCAAGCCAAGTTTTTGACTGCGGAATATGCAGCTATGCAAATGAAATTAAGCACAAGCTTCTAAATGTCAGAAACGAAACCCTTGAAGCTTTAGGTGCAGTATCCCCTGAAACTGCTGTACAAATGGCTAAAGGAGTAAGAGAATTAGCTAATGCTGATTATGGGATTTCAACTACAGGCATTGCAGGACCAACAGGAGGCACCCAAAAAAAGCCTGTGGGTCTTGTATTTATTGGTATAAGTTCACCAAAAAACATATATGCAATCAGAACATTACTGGGGGATGATGGTAAAAACACTCGTGAAAATATACGAAAAATTGCAAGTGATGTTGCATTATTTTCTCTTTTAGTGGAAATAGCTAAATGATGGAAAAAAGTTGTTGCTAATTTGGTTTTTATGTGATAAAATTGTATAGTATGCTGGACAAAAGCAGTTTGTCCACAAAATTAAAACAGAATATCGGAATGGAGTTGAAACTATGGCAAGAGTAGCCGGCATTTTAATGCCTATTACCTCACTCCCATCACCATATGGTATAGGAACTATCGGCAAGGATGCTCGTGAGTTTGCAGATTTTCTTGCTCAGGCAGGGCAGAGAATATGGCAGATTCTTCCCGTAGGACCTACAAGCTACGGAGATTCTCCTTATCAGTCTTTCTCCACCTATGCAGGCAATCCTTATATGATTGACCTTGACGCTTTGGTTGAAGAAGAGCTTTTGGACAAGAAACAGCTTGAGATTATTGACTGGGGCTGCAACGATAATGAGGTTGACTACGAAAAGATTTACAACAACAGATTTGTTGTACTGAGAAAAGCATATGAAGTTTATATCCGTGATTATGAGCTTGACGTCTTTGAAGAATTCAAAGACGAAAATGCATTTTGGCTTGATGACTATTCTTTGTATATGGCTGTAAAAAAAGGCTTTGATATGACTGCTTGGACACAGTGGCCTGACGAAGCTATAAAAATGCGTAAGCCTGCTGCCATAAAGAAATACACTAAAAAATATGCAGAGGACATTGACTTTTGGAAGTGGATTCAGTATAAGTTCTATGAACAGTGGTATGATTTCCGTGCATATGTAAATAACCTGGGTATTCAGATTCTAGGGGATATGCCTATTTATGTTGCTATGGACAGTGCCGACACTTGGGCTAATCCCGATGTGTTTTGGCTTGACGAAGAGAACTCTCCTGTATGCGTTGCAGGTTGCCCTCCCGACTATTTTTCAGCAACAGGGCAACTATGGGGCAACCCTCTCTACGATTGGGATTACCTGAAAAATACTAACTATGAATGGTGGTTCAACAGAATCGAAGCTGCTTCAAATCTGTTTGATATTACAAGAATTGATCATTTCCGTGCTTTCGACAGCTACTATGCTATTCCTTATCCTGCTGAAAATGCTATTAACGGTAGTTGGATGGAAGGTCCGGGTATGGACTTCTTCAACAATATGAAAGAGGTTCTTGGTGATATTCCCATTGTTGCCGAGGATCTTGGCACGCTTACACCGGGTGTTGTTCAACTTCTTGAAGACAGCGGGTATCCCGGAATGAAAGTGCTTGAGTTTGCTTTTGACAGCGACGAAGATAATGATTACCTTCCGCATAAATACACAGAAAACTGTGTTGTTTATACAGGTACTCATGACAATGATACTCTTATGGGCTGGTATGCTGAGGCAAAGCCTGAAGACATCAAATATGCAATTAACTATTGCGGTATTAAGGATGACGAAGAGTTTAACTGGGGTTTAATACGCACAGCCTACGCAAGTAAAGCTGATTATGCGGTAATTCAAATGCAAGATATTCTCGGTCTTGGCACAGAAGCCAGAATGAATATTCCGTCAACTTTAGGCGGTAATTGGGTATGGCGAATTGACGCTGACGCTCTTACTGAGGAGCTTGCACAAAAATTATTATGGATGTCTGATACTTACGGACGACTGGAGGATTAACTTATGGGTAATTTAATGGACACACTAAAGCTTACAGCGCAGTCATTATACTGCGAAAAAATTGAAAATCTTACACCTGCACAGCTCCATATGGCACTTGGAAAAGTTGTACAGGCAGAAATTGCCGACAACTGGGCAAAGAGTAAGAAAAAGCATGATTCAGGCAGAAGAGCTTTTTATTTCTCTGCTGAGTTCCTGATGGGACGTATGATGTATAACAACCTTTACTGCTTAGGTATTCTTGATGAAGTTAAGACTATGCTTAAGAAAAAAGGCATTGACATTAACGTATTTGAAGAAATTGACGACGCAGCTCTGGGCAACGGCGGTCTTGGAAGACTTGCTGCTTGTTATCTTGACTCTGCAGCCACTCAGGAAGTTCCTCTTGACGGCTATGGTATCCGTTATAAATACGGTCTTTTCAAACAGCTTATTAAAGATGGATATCAGGTAGAAACTGCTGACGATTGGCAGAGATTTGAAGACCCTTGGTGCATTCGCCGTGAGGATCAGGCTGTAACAGTTAGTTTTAAGGGTCAGACAGTTAAGGCTGTTCCTTATGATATGGCTGTTATCGGCTACGGCACAAAGAATATTAACACATTAAGACTATGGCAGGCTGAGGCTGTTTCTGAATTTGACTTCAGCCAGTTTAATGACTGCCACTATGATGCTGCTGTTAAGGAAAAGAACGATGCTGAAAACATCTCAAAGGTTCTTTATCCAAATGATAACTCTTATGAGGGTAAGGTTTTAAGACTAAAACAGCAGTATTTCTTCTGCTCCGCATCCCTTCAGGATATTATGAATAAGTACAAGGCTAAATATGGTAATGACTTCAGCCACTTTGCTGAGGACTATGCTTTCCAGCTTAACGATACTCACCCTGTTTCTTGTATTCCTGAATTAGTAAGACTTCTTATGATTGAAGGCTTTAACTTTGATGATTCTTTCGAGCTTGCTCGTAAGACATGTTCATATACAAACCACACGGTTCTCGGCGAAGCTCTTGAAAAATGGCATGCAGATTTAATGATGGACGTTGTTCCTGAAATTTATCACATCATTTGCTTAATTGCTAACAAACTTCAGGAAGAACTTACAGTTATGGGCATAAGCGAGGATATGAAGGCAAGAATGAGAATTGTTGACAACAAGACAGTTCATATGGCAAGACTTGCTACTTACGTTTCAACCTATGTAAACGGTGTTGCTCAGATTCATACTGAGATTCTTAAAACAGATGTTCTTAAGGATTGGTACACAGTATATCCTGAAAGATTCCAGAACAAGACAAACGGTATCACACAGCGTAGATGGCTTGGTCTTTGCAACCCTGAACTTTCAGCTTTTGTTTCAGAGCGTTGCGGCGGTGACGGCTGGCTTAAGGATTTAAGCAAGCTTTCAAAGCTTAACAAATGCACAGACAATGAAACTGTTAAGGAATTTAACAAGATTAAGGCTAAGAAGAAGAAACAGCTTGCTGAGTATATCAAAAAAATGGACGGCATTGACGTTAATCCAAATATGATTTTTGATGCACAGGTTAAAAGACTTCACGAGTATAAAAGACAGCTTATCAATGCTTTCTCCATTATGATGATTTACAAGAAGTTAAAGAGAGGGGAGCTCCCTAATTGGAATCCAACCTGCTTTATCTTTGGTGCTAAGGCTGCTCCCGGCTATGCAAGAGCTAAGGCTATAATCAAGTACATTAATGAAATTGCTAAACTTGTAAACAACGACCCTGACACTAAGGACAAGCTACAAATTGTATATTGTTCAAACTACAATGTAAGCTATGCTGAAAAGATTGTTGTTGCTGCTGATATTTCAGAACAGACTTCACTTGCAGGCACAGAGGCGTCCGGCACAGGTAATATGAAGTTTATGGTAAACGGTGCTGTTACTCTTGGTACTTGGGACGGTGCAAATATTGAAATTGCTGAGCAGGCAGGAGTTGAGAACGAATACATCTTCGGCGCAAGAGTTGAAGATGTTGAAGCAATTAAGGACAGCTATAACCCTCGTGAAATCTACAACGCAAATCCTGAAATCAAGGAAGTTGTTGATACACTTATCGACGGAACAGTAAGCGACGGTAATGCTCAGGGCGAAGGCAGTTTTGCAGAGCTTCACAAGGCTTTACTTGACGGTGCTTCATGGCACGCAGCTGACCATTATTTTGTAATCTACGATTTAATGTCATATGTAAAAACAAAGATTCAAGCTAATGCTGATTACTCCGACAGAATCGCATTTGGTAAAAAGTGCTTACTCAACGTTGCAAATGCAGGTAAGTTCAGTTCAGATCGTGCTATCATTGAATATGCACAGGATTTGTGGCATGTAAACTATCGTGGCAAAAAGAAATAATCAAAGCTTTAATTAATATATCAGCAATTAAGCCCTCCGAAAAATCGGAGGGCTTTTTCTATGCTTATAATAATATATGGTATATATGCTATAAAATATTGCAGACAAAACCCCGGTACAGAAAATCCGTACCGGGATGATTTATTAATTTAATCTAAACCTGCATCACTATTCTGAAAATCAGGTAGCATCGTCAAAGCTGGCGAGCTTCTCAAGATGTGCATACTTTTTCTCGGCAAAGTCCTCAGCCTTAGCAAAGAGTTCTTCTGCTCTTTCAGGGAACTTACGTGACAGAGCGTTGTAACGAACTTCGCCCATAATAAAGTCACGATAAGAGGATGTAGGAGATTTGCAGTCAAGAGTGAATGGGTTTTTGCCTTCGTCAGCAAGACGCGGGTCATAACGGAAGATGTTCCAGTAGCCTGCTTCAACAGCCTTTTTCTCCTCAAGCTGAGCAATACCCATACCTCCCTTAATACCGTGGTTGATACATGGAGCGTAGCAGATAATAAGAGATGGACCGTTGTAGCTTTCAGCCTCTATCATTGCCTTAAGCACCTGATTGTTGTTAGCCCCCATAGCGCACTGTGCAACATATACATAACCATAGCTCATAGCAATAGCAGCAAGGTCTTTCTTCTTAACTGACTTACCTGCAGCAGCAAACTGAGCAATTGAACCAACAGGTGTAGCCTTAGAAGCCTGACCGCCTGTGTTAGAGTAAACCTCAGTATCAAATACAAGAATATTTACGTTTTCTCCTGATGCGATTACGTGGTCAAGACCGCCAAAACCAATGTCGTAAGCCCAGCCGTCACCACCGAAAATCCACATTGACTTCTTAGCAAGCTCGTCTTTGTCGATAAGCGTCTTATTAGCAAGCTCTGCAACAGCATCATCAGCAGCTTCAAGCTCAGGAATAAGAGCTTCAGTTGCTTTTCTTGAAGCAGCAGAATCGGTAAGTGTATTTAAATAAGTTTCACAAGCATTCTTCAATGAATCTTTAGTAGTCTTTTCTGCAATTTCTGTTACATACTCAGCAAGTCTTGAACGGATAGCATTCTGACCGAGAGCCATACCAAGACCGAACTCAGCGTTATCCTCAAATAGAGAATTCTGCCAAGCAGGACCTCTACCCTCTTTGTTGACTGTGTATGGTGTTGAAGGAGCTGAACCACCCCAAATTGAAGAACAACCTGTTGCGTTAGCAATGAACATTCTGTCACCGAAGAGCTGTGTAACAAGCTTAGCGTAAGGTGTTTCACCACAGCCTGCACAAGCACCTGAAAATTCAAGTAACGGCTGTCTAAACTGGCTTCCCTTAACTGTTGAAATCTTGTTTTTCTCTTGAACCTCAGGCTTAGGATCAAGGCTAAAGCCGTAATCAAATACTGCCTGATTCTTTCTCTGGCTGTCGATTGGCTTCATAACCAAAGCCTTTTCTTTATTCTTACCTACACAAACCTGAGCGCAAGCACCGCAGCCTGTACAATCAAGTGTAGAAACAGTCATAGTGAACTTTAATTCCTTAAGACCTATCATTGGGATAGCCTTTGTATCAACCGGAGCTGCATCAAGCTCAGCGTCTGTCATAGCAACAGGACGAATAACAGCGTGTGGACAAACCATTGCACACTTACAGCACTGGATACAAATGTCAGGCTGCCATTCCGGAACATCAACAGCAATACCGCGTTTCTCAAATGATGCTGAACCCTGTGGGCAAGTACCGTCAACATAATCCATAAATGTTGAAACAGGAAGCTCATTACCCTTGTAAGCATTAACAGGCTTTAGTACCTTGTTCACATATTCAACCAAAGCTCCTTTGCCGTCAGCTTTATCAGCAACAGTATTTTCAACCGCTGTTGCCCAATCGGCAGGAATTTCAACTTTTTTAAGGTTTTCCATACCTGCATCAATAGCAGCATAGTTCATATCAACAATAGCCTGACCCTTCTTAAGGTAAGACTTCTTAGCTGCTGCCTTCATAAGATCTTTTGCCTTGTCAGCAGGAATAATGTCAGCAATCTTGAAGAACGCAGACTGTAAAACTGTGTTAACTCTTGTGCCAAGCCCGATTTCCTTGCCGATTGCAATAGCATCTATTGTATAGAAATTAATTTTCCTGTCAGCAAGAATCTTCTTCATCTTACCGGGCAGACGCTCTGAAAGCTCTTCAACATTCCAAGGACAATTAAGCAGGAATGAACCGCCTTCTTTAAGGTCATCAACGATGTCATACTTATCAACATATGAAGGGTTGTGACAAGCAACGAAATCAGCCTTACTTATGTAGTAAGTTGATTTAATAGGAGTATCACCAAAACGAAGGTGAGATACTGTAAGACCGCCTGACTTCTTAGAGTCATAAGCAAAGTAACCCTGAGCGTACATATCAGTGTTGTCACCGATAATCTTAATTGAGTTCTTGTTTGCACCAACAGTACCGTCAGCGCCAAGACCCCAGAATTTACAAGAAGTTGTACCTGCAGGAGTCGTGTCAGGATTTTCAATTCTTGGAAGTGAAAGGTTTGTAACATCATCAACAATGCCAAGAGTAAATCTCTTCTTAGGAGTTGCAGACTCAGAATTTCTGTAAACAGCAACAATATCTGCAGGTGTTGTGTCCTTAGAACCTAAACCATAACGACCTGTGAACACCTTAACATCAGCGAAGTCCGAACCGTTAATAGCAGCAAGTACATCAAGGTAAAGCGGCTCACCGATTGAACCGGGCTCTTTAGTTCTGTCAAGAACAGAAATAGTTTTAACAGTTTTCGGAAGCTCTGAAAGCATATAGTCAGCAACGAACGGTCTGTAAAGTCTAACCTTTAATAAACCAACCTTTTCGCCGCCTGCGTTAAGATAGTCAACAACTTCTTCAATACAATCACAAACAGAACCCATAGCAACAATAACATGCTCTGCGTCCTCTGCACCGTAGTAGTTAAATGGCTTGTAGTTAGTGCCAATCTTAGCATTGACCTTGTTCATATATTCTGAAACAACTTCAGGAACTGCGTCATAATATTTATTACAAGCTTCTCTTGCCTGGAAGAAAATATCATCATTCTGAGCAGTACCGCGAGTTACAGGATGCTCAGGGTTAAGGCTTCTTCTTCTGAATGCCTCAACAGCATCCTTGTCGAGCATATCATCTAAATCTTTGTAATCCCAAACTTCAATCTTCTGAATTTCGTGAGAAGTTCTGAAGCCGTCAAAGAAATGCATAAACGGAACTCTGCCCTTAATTGCTGCAAGGTGAGCAACAGCAGCAAGATCCATACACTCCTGTGGATTATTTGAACAAAGCATTGCGAAACCTGTCTGACGACAAGCGTAAATATCGGAATGATCACCGAAAATTGAGAGAGCATGCGATGTAAGTGCACGCGCTGATACGTGGATAACACCGGGTAAAAGCTCACCTGCGATTTTATACATATTAGGAATCATCAGGAGTAAGCCCTGTGAAGCTGTATATGTAGTAGTTAAAGCACCTGCAGCTAAAGAACCGTGAACAGCACCTGATGCGCCGCCTTCAGACTGCATTTCTGTTACCTGAACAGTACGACCGAACAGGTTTTTCTTACCGTTTGCAGACTCGTTATCTGTAACGTCAGCCATAACGGAAGATGGTGTGATAGGATAGATAGCAGCAACGTCAGTAAACGCATAAGAAGCGTGAGCGACAGCTGTGTTACCATCCATGGTTTTCATTTGTCTTGCCATTGGATTTGTCCTCCTTAATAAGATTACGCAAGTAGTTGCGATAAAGCGTTAAACAGATACACTTTATACCATCCTAAATCATAGCACTTTTAGGATAAAATGTAAAGCAAAATATTGATAAAATTATGTCAAAAAATCAAAGTTTTTCCAAAAAAAGAATTTTTCATTATCCATTATCAATTATCCATTATCAATTATCTAACAATCATTTCTTTAATTTTATAAACATCTCCGTCCATAACCTTAAAGTCAGCCACAAGCTCACCCTTGATTTCAGGGCTTATGCTCTGATGAATATACAGGCTTTTAATGCCTGCTTTCTTAGCACCCCTGATATCTGAAATGTAGTCATTACCTATCATAATAGTTTCCTTTTTATCAAGGTTGTAACGTTCTAAAATGATATTGTAGTAGTGAACATCAGGCTTGCAACATTCCTCGTCGGAGCTGATTACTATTCCGTCAAAATACTGCATAAGGTCAAACATATTAAGCTCATTTTCCGTAAAGCCACGCTGTGCATTAGACAAAAGATAAATCTTTTTATCTTTTGCTTTTAATGTGTCAAGCAAGTCTATTACACCGTCATACAATTTAATATAAACTGTAGAGTAGCATCGGAAAGCTGTGCATATTTCCTGAATATCCCTTTTACTGCATTTCACATTTTTTGCAGTAAAAAGCTTTTTGAACACTTTCTCGATTTTAATATCAATTTCTGTGTATTCAGGGAAACGTTTGTGAACTCGCTTTTTCTCCTGCTGAACATACCTGCCGTAGGCTTTCTTAATTTCTTCAGGGGTGTATTCAGCCTGTTTGTATCTATAGAGAATACTGAGCTTTTTCCAAAGCTCAATGTCCCACTCGTTAGTATTAATGTCAATTAATGTACCGTACAAATCAAACATATAGTTTTTAAACATCTTCATCACCCATAAACATAATATCATAGATAATTTTTCTATTCAATGCTAATTTTTTTGCCAATCTTAATATTCCGGGTTTTGTAGTATCGTCTTTAAATTTTATGGTACTTGTAATAACAAAATCCCCTAACAGCTTATCATCGGCGGCGCTTTCTCTTTGAATTTGTCCTGACTGAGCAACCGGCTCTTTTGTTACTTTGTGAACAGCTTTCTTT
>CAYRTG010000011.1:31788-38103 GCA_964427365.1 uncultured Ruminococcus sp.
AATTTGTCCTGACTGAGCAACCGGCTCTTTTGTTACTTTGTGAACAGCTTTCTTTGCTTTGAATAAACCTCTCTAAATCTCCCTTCATAAGTAAACACAAGTGAACCTGCCGATTTAGTGCATTTCTGAAAAATTTTTAATTACTTAATTTATAAAATCTTATATCACCATAATGTACAAAAGCCGCCCTGATAACAGAGCGGCTGATTTGTTATTTAATTAGCTTTTCGATTTCGTCTGCGGCGGTGTCCATAAAATCTGCATTATACATTTCAACCTTGCCCTGATCTACAAGAGATGAAATCTCAGGGTCAATCGGAATTTTTGCAAGTACCTTTGTGTTATATTCTGCTGCAATTTCATCAATTTTGCTTTCGCCGTAAATGTTATGCTTTTTGCCACATTCAGTACACATAAAGTAACTCATATTCTCAACAATACCTAAAATGGGCACATTCATCATCTGAGCCATTTTTACAGCCTTTGCAACAATCATTGATACTAAATCTTGAGGAGATGTAACAATAACAATTCCGTCAATTGGAATACTCTGGAAAACTGTTAAAGCTACGTCACCGGTTCCCGGTGGCATATCCACAAACATAAAGTCCTCGTTCTCCCAGATTACATCTGTCCAAAACTGCTTAACTGTGCCTGAGATAAGAGAGCCTCTCCAAATAACAGGGTCTGTTTCATTTTTAAGAAGCAGGTTAATTGACATAAGGTCAATACCTGTTTCGGTAGTCACAGGAAAAATTCCATCGTCGTTACCCATAGCTTTGCTGTGAATATTAAAAGCCTTTGGGATTGAAGGACCGGTAATATCTGCGTCAAGAACAGCAGTTTTATAGCCACGCCGGTTCATGGAAACAGCCAATGTGGAAGTAACAAGGCTTTTGCCTACACCGCCCTTACCTGAAATTACTCCGATAACCTTTTTAACAGAGCTTAGCTTATTCAGACTTTCATGCAAATTTTCAGACTCTGTTCTGCTTGAACAGTTTTCACCACAGGTTGAGCAATCGTGTGTACATTCCAATTTTTATCATCCTTTTCTTTTTATCTCCCTAATATTAGTATATGAAACTTTACTTAATATTCTCTAAAAACTCAATTTGCTGTAATTGAAGATATTACCTGATTTGTAAGATTTGAAAGGGCAATATAGTTATTTGTTGCAGTTTCATCAGCATCATTAAACTGAATATCGGTAGGAGTTACTACAACAATTTTCTTTTTGCCGTCAGAGGTTTTCTTAACCATTTTTACATTGTTCATATTGCTGTAGCTTGTGTCTGATTTATCAACAACATAAATGGATATTAGGCTTCCCATCTGATAGTTTTTATAGTTATATGTTTCATAGTAGGTTGTACAGTTGCCTTTTTTTATAACAGTTGTACCGCTTGACCAGGAAGAAGGAACTGAAATTGAATAAGGCTCTGTTACAGCAGTAGTTTCTGTTGCAGACACAGCTTCCGTAGTTGTTTCCGGTACAGTAACGGCTTCAGTAGGAGCTTCTGTAGGAGCTTGTGTAGGAGCTTGTGTAGAAGAAGCAATAGCTTCTTCCTCAGTTGGTATAACATAATTAATGCCCTGATTTTCAAATTCAATCAGCGGGCAACTGCTAATTGCCATATGTAAATTTTCATTAAGGAGAGTGTCTGTTATATAATAAACATACTCATCCTCAGGCTGTGAAATTGCTTCTGTACGAATATTGTCCGTTGTACTTGGTGAGAAATAAACATTTGTAGCCGTTGCAGGAATTTTACATTCCCAAAGATTATCATATTCAACAGATACCTTGCAGGTGCTTTCCTGTCTTTTATTATCAAGAGTGTAAATAACCTCAACATCTCCTCCCCAGTTATATACCGTACCTTGTGAATCAATAAGATTTATATCGGATAAAGGCTTGTCAAAGTAAATGGTATATTCCTCAGGCTCAGTCTGCGTGGTGAAAATTCCTTTGTAAAAAAACAAGCACACAAGGACTGCAATCAAAGCGATTACCCCAACAGAAACACCGCATATAATTCCTGCCTTCTTGGCTTTACTCATTCCTTGCTTGTGATAGTTTTCTCTGCTATCTTCATTATCATAATCATATTCTTCTTCATGGGAAACCTCATCATAGTCCTCCTGTTGAGGAGATGGGGTATCTTCTTCATCATATAAACTTTCTGTTTGATTATCATTGTTAAACTTAAGCATTTCCTCTATGGTCATACCGCAAACATAACATTCCTTATCTTCTTCCAAAAGACGTGCCCCACAATTAGGACATACAAACTTTTTGCTCATTTTATCACCTTTACTATTCTATTGAATCATCAATGGTTTCTACCGGCTGAATAACTTCTGTTTCAGCCTCTGTTTGCACTTCAGTTGGCGCTTCTGTAGTAACTTGTGTTGTAGGAGCGACTGTAATAGGTTCGGTTTCAGGAGCTTTAGTTACAGGCGACTGAGCAGGAGCATTTGTTGCAGGCGATATAATATTTGTCACCACCTGTACAGTAGTTTCTTTAACCTTAGTTTCAGTTTCTTTTACAGTTTCCGATGTTTCCAATGATTCCGTAGGCTCTTCGTCAGCGGATTCTGAAAAACCGTTAATAACCAACACTGTCGCCACTACAATAGCAATAACAATTACTGCTGACACAACAGCTATTATAATAGCTTTCTTTTTATCATTCTGCTGATTTTTGTCGTCAGGCTCTTTTTTGTCAAAATACTCAGATTGATTATCTGTGCCGTCCTGCTGATTAAATCCATCTCCGTATTCATCAGTATTTAAATCCTGAGTGTCATTTTTTTCATTTCTGAATTCTTCTGACATAAAAACCTCCCTATTTTTTAAATCAAATTGCAGCTTACAATTATGCAATTTAATATACACAATACATAATAAAGCAGCGACCTGATTTTGTCAAGCCGCTGTAAACATCATCTGAGTTAAACTTTAATTAAACCTGTATAATGAAAGATTATTCTTCCTCTTGTTGAGCAGCATATGCTTCAACATCTTCAATAACTGCTGTACCATCAACAACAATCTCCTCTGCATCAGCCTCATATTCAGTCTCCTCAACGGCTTCAGTATTCTTTTCTGCTTCAATCACATCCGCTTCAATACCACCATGAAGAACCTGATTTTCTTCTTTTTCCTCGGTTAAGGCATTTTCAAATACGGATTCAAAACCGCTTATGAATGTATATGGTATACCATAGCCTAAGGCAGCAGCAGCCATATATGGCATTACATTATTAGCAGCAATCATTTCGTGGAGGGGAAGCTGTGGAATTATATATGCAAGAACAATGAAAAGCGCAGGCAAATCAAGTACAATTAATGTAACAAGGCTGAAACGCTTTACCGTTGCTCCTTCACCAACTCTTGTGGCATAAAAAACAAGTAATCCGAAAATCACAAGTACCACTGACATAAGAGAGCTTTGCAAAACCGTATTGCTTTGCTGTGTAATAAAGCTTGCAAAGAAAAATCCGCATATAATATAAGCTATAATCAAAAATGCAGAGAAGAAAAGATTTACATTATCTCTTGTTGTGTTTTTCTTTTTCATTTGAATAACCTCCGTCTTTTTCCAATCTTATGGAAATGATTTTTTAAAATTATAAAACATTATTGTGACAGTTTTATGAAAATAAAAGGCCGCACCTTTACGTCTTAGTTTTGGCAACTAAACACACCCAGCCTTTTTCCTCATATCTTTCAATAATTTCAAAATCACAGCTTACAGCTTTGGCAACCTCGTCACCTCTGGCGTCAATAATACCGCTCATAATATATATAGTATCAGGGTTCATAATTTTCTTGACGCCCTTTGATAAAAACATTATTGCGTCAGCAACAATATTTGCTACAACCATATTGTACTTACCTCTGATTTTTTCCGTAAGGTCACCGCAAATTCCCGTAAAACGGCTGGCAACTTTGTTAATCTGTGCATTTTCCACAGCTGTTTTTACAGCAGTTGGGTCAATGTCAACACCCACAGCACTTTCAGCACCTAAGAGAAGAGCTGCAATTGACAAAATACCGCTGCCACAGCCAACATCAAGAACTGTGTCCCCTCTGTGAAGGTGTCTTTCAATAGCCTCAAGGCAAAGGCGGGTTGTTTCGTGATTGCCTGTACCAAATGCAAGACCCGGATCAATATTCAGCACAACTCTGCCCTGCGGGTCATAGTCTTGACACCATGAAGGTCTTATAAGAAGTTTTTCACCAATAGGCATAGGTTTGAAATATTTTTTCCAGTTATTTAGCCAATCCTCCTCTAGAGTTAAGGAGGTGTCAATAGTATAAGGGATATTTTCTGCTGTGTAACGCTCTGACAAAAAGGCAACAGCCTCCTGAGGATTCACGTCAGGCTCAAGGTATATATGTATAAAGGCCTTTGACCTGTCCCTTTGGAGCAAAGCCTCATCAATTAAATCAATGTGAGCTATTTCCTGAACTTCCCTCTCAAGGGCGGTGTAGTCCTCAATATAAATGCCGTAAGGCACAACCATATTTGCTATATCCCCGGCTTTGTCAATATCCTGACCATTCAGAGAAATTTTAATTTCTGTCCATTCCGCCATAATTCAAATACCTTAAAACATAATTTATTTTGAAATTAATTTATAATAGCCGGTTTTTGCATTAACAAAATATGTTCTGTAGATTGCGTCTTCTCCATCTTCCATATCCATAACGGCATATGTAAGCAGAACCATATCTCCGTATGTGCCGTAGGTTAAAGGTATTGCAATCTGTTCATCAGAGCCACCCTGAGATTTTCCTGTCATAACCAAAGTGCCTTTTTTCAGGGAAGGCTTGCCGTTTCTGTAAAGGTCATATGACATATAATCCTTTGCAATTTTCATATTAAGGCTGTAGCCGGTTATAGTAGTTATAGCTAACATTGGTTTATTAATGCCTAATATTGTAGGCTTAATTACAGTAGCAGCCTTTCCCTTTGAATTAATTTTATAAAGAGCATATTTACCATCTGTTGTATCGGCTTTCTGAACATAAACGCAGTCTTTTCCCGGAGAGAAAGTCTCATTTGTACCGGACATAACTTTCTTGATTTTATTGCCCTTTTTATTCATTGAATAAACTGTGCCGCCGATTTCATCAAAAGAACTGCTTATAAATACAATTTTATTCTTGAAAACATAGGAGTCTGTAACAAAAGGAGCTTCACTTAATTTATCTGATTCATATGTTCCCATTTTTTTAATTAAATCTTTTTTAAGATCATATCTGTATAATCTGTCTGTATATATTCCTTTGGACTTTTTCTCAGAAATATGGAAGAAAACATATTTGTCAGTAGCAGTTAAATATTCCTTTTGTGATTTAATCTTGTTTTCTTTTGAGTCCGCCATTTTCTTTGATTTACCATTAAAGCTGATTAAATATGTACCTTTATTTTTGTATTGAACTATTAAGCCTTTTGGACAAATACCTATTGCCGTAACATACATACTAATCGTCTTTGCAGATTTATCTTTATATTTCAAGGTTTTTAAGATTGAAAGCTTGCTTGTTTTAGTATTGTAGCATTTGATTTTGTTTGCGTCCTGATAGTACAACTTTGTTTTGCAGCTGAAAATTTTGCCTGTCATATTTTCAACTTTATCGGCAATAATTTTTGCTTTGGTGCCTGTAGTCGTTGTTCTCACAACTTTGTAATAATTAGCGTTGTTCACTATCAAACTGTAAAGATACTTTCCGCACTTAACAACTGCACCATTGCTGCAGGTTGTAGCTTCCCCGTCTAAGGCACTTGCATTTATTGGCACAAAAATACAGCCTACAGCCATCACAACACATAATAATATACTTATTAATCGTTTTTTCATAGTAATACTTCTTTCTGGATTTTTCTTTATGGTATGTTTTGTGAACATATTATACAATAGATTTGGAGTTTTTGCAATAAATTTATAACAATTTTTATATATTTTATAATATTAATTTCCTTCCTACATTATTAGGCAATTAATAAAAGTCTTTTTTAATCGGAACAACTCTTCGGTAAGCCTGCTTGAAATGAAACTTGCGACAGATTGCAAATGCGATGGGAGCGTTAACTTCTCTCTGTTTCAGTGGAAATTATAATTCCCACTGAAACAGTGAATGACGCCCGCCGCTTTAAAAGCGGGGGACATCATCGCATAAGTTATACCTTGAATAAAAAAGACGGACAATCTGCCCGCCTTAAATTTACCCTTTATGTAAGGATTAATCTCCAAACATTTTCTTTAGTCTTTCCTTAAATGACTTCTGCTTTGAGTAGT
>CAYRTG010000012.1:0-33443 GCA_964427365.1 uncultured Ruminococcus sp.
GGTGTAGTTGCGGAGGTTGTCCCTGTAGCCTGTGTTGATTCTGTGCTGTCTGTTGACGGTGTAGTTGTAATCTGTCCCTCAATAATTGAAGCCTCAAGCTGAATATTAGCAGCTCCCACAGAAGATACAATGTTATCAGTTACATAGCTTGAATCAACGGAGTCTAGCTCTTGAACATTCAGGTTAACATCGGCTACACCTACAGCACTGTTTTTTACAGTGAAAGTCAATGCGATAAGTGTACCACCATTAGTAAAGTCGTATATTCCCTGATGGGTAGTTTCGTCAATACCTACAAAGTTAAACTTTACTGTATTTGAGTCAGAAATAATGTTGCTTACAAGCCCTGATGTAATTAATGGGAACATTGTTGACTGTGAGTTGTAAGCCGAATCTAAAGTAAGTTTTGACCCATCGTATGAAACAAAGCCTTGACCATCTGCTATCTTATCTTTTGAAGTCAGATTGTAAATCACAGTAACCTTATCGCCATCAACCTGAATATTTTTAACATCTGAATTAAGATTTGATGAAGCACTAACAATTAATTTATCACTAACCGAATTTGTAGGAGCCGAAGTAGGAGTCGGTGCCGAAGTAGGAATTTCTTCTTCAGTTGGTTCCTGTGTTGTGGGTTGAGTGTAAATTGGCTCTGTAGTTGATTCCTGTGTTGTGGGCTGAGTGTAAATTGCCTCTGTTGGTGTAGGAGTATCACCGTAAGACAGTGTAAAAGTATCATTGCCGTTATCAACAAGTGTCAGAGTTTGTGTTCCCGCAGGTACTGCAAGTTTATTAAACTGAGTTGTTGTATTTTCATTAACAAGTGTTACAGAACTAACCATTCCCTGCCAGCCGTCTGTACAATACTGAACGCCGGTGTCATAGTTTCTAACCCATACATAAGTAGTGTCTGTAAAATCATATGTAATAGTGCCGTTAGTGAAATTACCTAAGTCGCCATTGTCACTTACCAATACATAGTTGCCGTTTCCTGAATTTGTTGCAATAGGCTGAGTGTAAATTGCCTCTGTTGGTGTAGGAGTATCACCGTAAGACAGTGTAAAAGTATCATTGCCGTTATCAACAAGTGTCAGAGTTTGTGTTCCCGCAGGTACTGCAAGTTTATTAAACTGAGTTGTTGTATTTTCATTAACAAGTGTTACAGAACTAACCATTCCCTGCCAGCCGTCTGTACAATACTGAACGCCGGTGTCATAGTTTCTAACCCATACATAAGTAGTGTCTGTAAAATCATATGTAATAGTGCCGTTAGTGAAATTACCTAAGTCGCCATTGTCACTTACCAATACATAGTTGCCGTTTCCTGAATTTGTTGCAATAGGCTGTGAATTAGTATTATTACCGCTACCGGAATACTGTGACCATGAAACGCCCATATTTCCAGCGTATGTATCGGCCCATGTAATAGTACAAAGATTATTAGTACCGTCAAATGCAGTATCAACTGTCTGATTCCACTTTTTATCCCAATCGGCGGTTACACCTGCAGGCATACGAACAAACACTACATTTTGTCCCGCTTCCATACTGGTTTGGTAATAGCCTTGGCTGTCTTTAGTCATCTGATACCAGTTGCCGTCGCTGCCGTTATTCCAAATCCATGCCCAGTAATCTTCTGTACCATCTGATGCGCCCGTAACATCAATATAAACTGTTGAGGCTGCGGAAACGTTAACAGTTGCAATTGACATTACAGATACTAACATCAGAACTGATAAAAGTAATGCTAAATATCTTTTTGTTTTAATCATAGAAAATCCTCCTTGATTTTATCAAAATATCTTATTTAGTATATTATATAATATTTCAAAAGCCAAATCAATCATAAATATACCTAATATTTCAGGCTTTGATTTGTGACATATTTACAATTTAATATTTTTATACCTATTTGTTGATAAATATAAATTTTTCATAGTTTACAACCGTTTAAAAAATATAGTATAATACCTGTATATTATTTTAAAGCGAGGATTTATGAAAGCAAAAGCAGTTAAGCTGATAAAGAACAAATACATAGCTGTAATATGCGCTGTATTATGCACTATGTTGTGGGGAACAGCATTTCCGTTAATAAAATATGACTATGCTGTTTTGAATATAACAGACAAGGATATAGGCTCAATGGTGTTGTTTGCAGGTATCAGGTTTATTTTAGCAGGTCTGATGGCATTTATAATAGGAATATGTATAAATTCAAAATCTATGATGATAAAAAGAGAAAACATATTTCCCATTGCAAGCCTTGGTTTTGTGCAGACTTTTATGCAGTACCTTTTTTCAGCTGTAGGCATAGGAATGACAACTGCGACTAACACTTCAATAATCACCGGGTCAACATCTTTGGTGTCAGTTATTATGGCAGGGATTGTCTTTTCGTCCGACAGGCTTAATTTTACAAAAATCATAGGATGTATTATTGGCTTTTCAGGCATCATATTAATTAATATATCAGGTATATCCTTTCAGGGAAATACCTTTGTCGGCGATACTATTGTACTTATTTCAACTTTTTGCGGTGCCGGAGGTAATATTATAACAAAAAAGGAAGGTAAGATTTCTCCTTTTGCAATGACAGCGTGGCAGTTAACCTTTGGCGGCTTATGCCTTTTGGTATTAGGCATTGCTTTAGGCGGGAAAATTGACCTTATGAATTTTCCGGGAATGGGAATTATTCTGTGGCTTGCCTTTGTATCTTCTGTAAGTTTTTTGTTGTGGACTATATTGCTTAAATATCATTATGTAAGCAAAATTGCAGTATTCAATATGCTTGTACCTATTTTCGGAACAATTATATCAGGGATAATTCTGGGAGAGAATATTTATAAACCTGAAAATCTATTAGCATTAGTCTTAATATCATCCGGAATATTTTTGGTAAATTTCACAAAAATGCAAGATAATAAAAAAATTATGCAAAAAACATAAAATTTTGTTTGTGTTTTTTTGTTTTATAGTGTAAAATACTCTTATTGGTGTGATTTTATGAAAATCAAAGGCGTAGTATTTGATATGGACGGAGTTGTCCTTGATACAGAAAAACTATATATACGTTTCTGGTGTGAAGCAGCTAACTTTTATAATTATCCTATGGAAAAGTTCCACGCATTAGCTATAAGAAGTATGGCAAGACCTTTTGCCATTGAAAAGCTTAAAAGTTTTTTCGGACAGAATTTTGACTATTATGCTGTTCACGATAAACGTATTGAGCTTATGGATAAATATATAAGTGAAAACGGAATTCAAAAAAAGCCTTATGCATATGAACTTCTTTTATTTTTGAAAGATAATGGTTATAAAACTGCAATTGCGACATCAACACCACATGAACGCGCAGAAAAATATTTAAAACAGGTGGGACTGCATAAATATTTTGACAGGATTGTATGTGCGTCTATGGTGAAACAAGGCAAGCCCAAGCCGGACATTTATTTAAAGGCTTGTGAGGAGCTTGGGCTAAATCCACGGGAATGTATGGCTATTGAAGACAGCCCAAATGGAATACGCTCTGCATGCAGTGCAGGTTGTGTAACGGTTATGGTGCCTGATCAGGACGAACCTGATGAGAAAATAATTTCACTTACATATGCAGTTGCGAAAAATCTTAATGAAGTGAAAAATTTATTGTGTTAATAAAGGGGGAATAGTGTGTTAGATGCCATTACAAATATTGTAAACAGTGTTGATGATTTCTTGTGGGGATGGTTTATGATTATCCTGCTTTTGGGAACTCATCTGTTTATGACAATAAGGACAAAATTTGTTCAGAGGAAAACATTAAAGGCTATTAAGCTGTCGGTTACAAAAGACCCTGATTCAGCAGGTGACATCAGTCCATTTCAGGCTTTGACTACTGCTTTAGCTTCTACAATCGGCACAGGCAACATTATTGGTGTAGGTACTGCTGTTGCACTTGGAGGTGCCGGGGCTGTAATGTGGTGCTGGCTGACCGGTGTATTTGGAATTTCAACAAAATATGCAGAGTCATTAATTGCAGTAAAGTATCGTGTAAAAACTAAAGACGGACGTATGCTTGGCGGTGCAATGTTTGCTCTTGAGCGTGGTATCACTGTTAAATGGTTAGGAAAGCTTTTAGCAATACTGTTTTCACTATTTGCACTTTTTGCATCCTTTGGTATTGGTTCAGGTGTTCAGGTAAATGCTATTTCTGATATTATGATTAAAACCTTTGATTTAGGCACAGTAGTACTTTTCGGAAATGAAATTTCAATTGTTGCAATTATCGTTGGTGTTTTAGTAGCCATAATAACAGCAATTGTAATTTTCGGCGGAATTAAGTCTATTTCAAGAGTATGTGAGTTTTTGGTTCCTATTATGGCTGTTTTCTATGTATTAGGATGCATTGTAATACTTGCTATGAATTATGATGTTATTTGGTCTGCCATTACAATGATTGTTACTGAAGCATTTTCACTTAGGGCTGTAGCAGGGGGATTCTTAGGTACATCAATTATGCTTGCAGCAAGATACGGTATTGCAAGAGGATTGTTCTCAAACGAATCCGGTTTGGGTTCTGCTCCTATTGTAGCATCAGCTGCACAGTCCAGAAACGCTGTTCGTCAGGCTATGATTTCTTCAACAGGTACATTCTGGGATACAGTTGTTGTATGCCTTATGACAGGTCTTGTACTTGTAAGCTCAATTATTAAAAATCCAAATATGTCGTTTAGCGACGGCGGCGGACTTACATATATGGCATTTCAACAGATTCCATATATCGGTACGCCAATTCTTGTAATTGGCATTGTTGCTTTTGCATATTCCACAATTTTAGGCTGGTCATATTACGGAGAAAGATGTGTAGAGTACCTTTTCGGCAGAAAGGGTATGATTCCGTACAAGCTGGTTTTCATATTTATATTATTAGTTGCTCCCATAATCGCACTTGATATGGTATGGAAATTATCAGATATTTTCAATGCTCTTATGGCTATACCAAACCTTATAGCCGTTTTACTCCTTTCAGGCTTGGTCGTTAAAGAAACCAATTATTATCTTTACGGTAACCGTCTTGATGAGTATGACAAAACGCCTATCCCTACTATTGATAAATAAAAGCTGTAACTTATGAGGAGTTAATGCTCCCATCGCAGTTGCAATCTGTCGCAAGCTCCATTTCAAGAAGGTTTTCCGGAGCATTTCTTCGATTTAAATAAAAAATAAAGCTCCCGAAAAACTTTTCAGGAGCTTTTATATTGAGCGTGTTAAATATATTGTATTTCGTCAGTACAAGCAGAGCTTTTTGTAAACTGAATATTATTAAACTCTTTGCTAAGTTTATTGCAAAGCGGAGCAATTACTATATCCTCAGTTTTGAAATGACCGGCGTCAATTATTGATAGCTTCATAGAGTTAGCAAGGAGTATTTCATGGTGCTTGATTTCTCCGGTAAGAAGTAAATCGGCATTATATTTTTTTGCAAGATTCACATAATTTCCACCGCTTCCTGAACACATTGCGACAGTTTTCACCTTGTTGCAAACTTCGGTAAATCTCAATCCTTTGCAGTCTAAAGCATTCTTTACAGCCAATGCAAATTCCTTAGGGGTAATTTTCTTTTCAAGTTCACCAATCAGCAAACATTCTCCCTCGACAAACATTCCGCCTTTTACACCTACAGCCTCAGCAAGACAGGTGTTTACACCGAGTTTAGGGCTCAAGTCAAGGTTTGTATGCAAGCAAAGTGTTGCTATTTTATTTTCAGCCAGCTTGTAAACAACGCTGTTTGCATCAAGACATTTAATAGGATTGAATATAACGGGGTGGTGACTTATAATCAGTTCTGCACCCATTTCTATTGCTTCTTCAATAACTTTGTCAGTAATATCAAGGGTAACGAGTACTTTTGATACAGAAGTGTTACAATTGCCTACAAGTAAACCGCAGTTGTCATATTCCATAGCAGTTTCAAGAGGAGCAAAAGTTTCAGTATATTTTATAATATCTTTAATATATGTCATAATATCACAAACTCTTTTTTTAAATTATCAGCAAGCTTTTTGAAATCACAGTCACCTTTTGATTTATTTTCAAGGTGTTTAATATGATGTTTTACAAATCTTATTGATTTTTCATCAGTTAAATCAAGCTTACCAATATAGCAGAATTCTTCGTTAACATCAACAGAATTACCGCAATATCGGACATTAATAATAGTGTAGCATTTATCATTGCTCACATCACAATTCTGTTCTATAATTTCAAAACCCATTTTGTAAAGATTTTTAATAAGCTCCTCAGATTTTGTCATAGGCTGTAAAATTATGTTAAGATTTTTGTCCTTGGTTAATGGAGAATTGCTGATAATTTCAGAGATTAGTTCTCCCCCCATGCCTGCAATTACAAGGTCAGTAATTTTATCTTCTCTGGTAATTGAGTCAAGTCCGTTTCCAAGTCGGAAATCAATTAAATTAACATTGTATTTTTCAGCGGTTGCCCTGCCCATTTTTAAAGGGGAGGGATTAATATCAGAAGCAATAGCGTAGCTTATTTTATTGTTAAGCATAAGCCACACAGGCAAATATGCATGGTCGGTGCCGATGTCTGCAAGCCTTGCACCATTACTTACAAAGCTTGCACAGGCAAGGAGCCTTTTGTCAAGACTGAAAAACTGCCTCATTAAATAACACCGTTGATTTTTTCAATCAGCTCATCAGCATCTGCACCATGAACCATACATGCTTCCTCAATGCTCTCGCCACGGGAAGCAGGACAGCCTAAGCAATGCATACCCATTTCTAAGAAAAGCTCTGCAGTCTGTGGGTAAGCGTCAAGTACATCGCCGATAATAGAAGTTTTAGTAACTGTCATAATAAAAATACCTCCTGTTAAAATATACCATAGAAAACCTAGTGGCATTACATATAAATATTGTATCACAAAGAACATAAAAAATCTATACAAAAAAACTGCCAAACAAAAAACGCCCCTGAGGACGTTTTTGTAAAAGTAGATACCATAAGAATAAGTATAATAATATTATTCAGCAGCCTCTGCTTCTTTTCTTTTTGCAAAGCATTCACTGCAATAGTAATCCTTGCCTTCCATTGGCTTAAATGGAATTTTTGCAACGCCGCCACAGTCTGCACATACAGTTTCGTGCATTTCACGATTGCCTCTCGCAGCATTCTTACGTGCCTGACGACACTCCTTGCAACGCTGCGGCTCGTTTTCAAAGCCTTTTTCTGCATAAAATTCTTGTTCGCCGGCTGTGAATACAAATTCGTTTCCGCATTCTTTGCAAACGAGAGTCTTATCTTCGTACATTGATTTTACCTCACTTTGGTGTTTATAGTAGCCCTTTGTGGAATTGCACCACTATTACTATTAAGGGCATATTGTCCTTATTGATTTCTCAGCTTACGCTTGATTTTTTGAAGAATGTTATCAACCTGTTTAGTTGTCAGATTTAAATTTTTTGCAATATCTTTGTATGAATATCCCTGAATATACATAGTAAAAACCTGATTTTCAGAAAAATTCAGCATTGAGGAAATATGGCTAGTCAGTGTTTTTAAATACTCTCTTTCCAAAACATAGTCCTCAACATTCTGAAGATTGTCCTCCTCATGTTCAAGACTGTCCATTGAAATAATGTCCTTTGTAGGAACAGTACCTTTGGAGTTAGCTTTTTTAATTATATCCTTAAATCGATTCTTGGCACACTTAACAGCATAGTTTTTAAATGAACTGCCGCTGTCAGGACAATAGGATTTGCAGGCAACTAAGAAAGCCAATAAACCTTCCTGTACAAAATCCTGAGTTTCGTAGCCATAAGCTTTGTATTCTTTTGCAACTGTACAAATCAACTTTATGTAACGGATAGTAATTTCCTCAAAGGCTTTCTCGTCTCCTTTTTTTGATAATACAGCAAGTATATTGTCATTGAGTAAATGATAACTTGTGCTATTCAGAAGCACCCACCACCTTGAGAACATACTTAATCACGTATATATCATACATCAAAGCCAAAGATTTGTCAACATAAAGTTAAAAATAAATTAACAACAAAATATTTTATTATGCAAAATTACCGGATTTGTGTAGAAAAAAATATTAAAAATACATTGATAAAACATTCGTTCTTATGGTATAATTATTTGCGGAGGTATTTATATGGTGAATATTTGCAAAAGTTTTGGATTATTTGGAATGGACAGCTATCTTGTAGAGGTTGAAGCCTCACTTGTTAAAGGTTTGCCGGCATTTGATTTGGTAGGCTTACCTGATACTGCAGTGAAGGAAAGCAGGGAAAGAGTTCGCAATGCTTTCAAAAACTGCGGATTTGAGTTTCCTCTATCTCACCTTACAATAAATCTCGCGCCGGCTGATACAAAGAAGGAAGGGCCTATTTACGATTTGCCGATATTTATAGCAATACTGAAAGCTATCGGGCAATTAAAAGTTAATACAGATGACTGCGGATTTTTAGGAGAGCTAAGCCTTTCCGGAGATGTAAGAAGCATTAACGGAGTTTTGCCTATGGCAATAAAGGCGCAGAAATGCGGAATAAAAAAGCTCTTTGTTCCTATTGAAAATGCTCAGGAGGCTGCTGTTGTAGAAGGAATAGATATTTTACCTGTGAAGAACGTATATGACCTTTGTCAGCATCTTAATGGATTTAATATAATTACTCCTGCCAAAGCAGAGGAAATTTATTTTAACAGTTCTGTTTCTACACCGGATTTTGCTCAGGTAAAGGGGCAGTTTGAGGTAAAAAGAGCATTGGAAATTGCAGCGGCAGGGGGACATAACGTTCTGCTTATAGGACCTCCCGGTTCTGGAAAAAGTATGCTTGCAAAGCGTATGCCGGGAATTTTACCTGATATGACATTTGAGGAGTCTATCGAAACAACAAAAATACATTCTATTGCAGGGATGCTGCCTAAAAATTCATCAATTATCAGACAAAGGCCATTTCGTTCACCTCACCACAGTATTTCTGCTGTTGCGTTAAGCGGTGGAGGTAATGTTGTTAAGCCAGGTGAAGTGTCTCTTGCCAGCAACGGTGTGCTGTTTTTAGATGAACTGCCTGAGTTTGCAAGACACACGATGGAGGTTTTACGTCAGCCTTTAGAGGATGGAGTTGTAACGGTATCCCGTGCAAACGGCAAATATACATATCCATGTAATATAATGCTTATTGCTGCAATGAATCCCTGTCCTTGCGGATATTTTAATCACCCCAAAAGAGAATGTAGCTGTAGTGAAAGCCAGATACAAAGATATCTTAACAGAATATCAGGACCTTTGCTTGACCGTTTTGATATTCATATTGAAGTTCCGCCGGTAAATTATCGAGACCTATCATCAAAAGCACAGGAAGAAAGTTCAAAGAGCATAAAAGACAGAGTAAACAGAGCAAGGACTATTCAGACAAAGCGTTTTGAAAATTCTGAAACTGTATGTAATGCAAGGCTAAATGACAAAGAGCTTGAAGAGTATTGTAAAATATCAGATAGTGCGAGCAAGCTTTTGGAGGCAGCTTTTGAAAGTATGGGACTTTCTGCAAGAGCCTATAACCGAATTTTAAAGGTGGCACGTACAATAGCCGATTTGGACAACAGCCCCCAAATTACAGAGATACATATTGCAGAAGCTGTACAATACCGTAGCCTTGACAGAAAGTACTGGCATAAAAATTAGATGTATCCAAATGATTATATATTAAAAATGCGGAGGAAAGAATATGGAAAAAAACAGTCTGTCTGTAAGGAAAGCTATTTTCTTTTGAGGAAATATATTTCAATATTTTAATTCTTAAATAACAAAATAGTTTTATTTAAATTTTAGGTATTAAAAAATAACATTTTTTTAACCGTTTTAGTAATATTTAAAATAAATATTACAAGCTCTTGACAATTTGCATACAAGTTTACCAAATTTAGGTTACAGTTTTCAAAAACATATTGACTTTATGGGGAATATAATGTATCATTTTTATAGGATGAATTGTGGTGTGTTATGTTTGTAACCACTAGGTGTTGTGGTTTTTTACAATTTTGTAATTATTTTTGAGTTGGAAGGCAAATATAATTACAATCTTACATAGTAAAACCATTTAAACAAACAATAAGCTTTAGACATACAATCATTTAATATGTATTGGAGTGTGCCATATTGGAAAAATATGTAATTAACGGCGGTAGAGTGCTTGATGGCGAAGTTGCTATAAGCGGTGCTAAAAATGCTGCAGTTGCAATTATTCCTGCAGTTATCCTTTGTGATGAGCCATGCCGTATTGAAAATATTCCAAATATCAGCGACGTATCGTTGATTGGAAGAATTTTGCAGCAGCTTGGTGCTGATGTAAAGAGAATTGATAAATCAACACTATATATAGACCCAAGAAAGATTAATTCATTTGTTGCTACTAATGACCTTGTTCGTGGTATGCGTGCTTCATATTATCTTCTTGGTGCATTACTGGGACGTTTTCATCAGGCTAAGGTAGCACTTCCCGGTGGTTGTAACTTTGGTGCTCGTCCTATTGACCAGCACTTAAAAGGCTTTGCTGCATTAGGTGCAAGACATGAGCTTGTAAATGGTGCGATTATTGACGTAAAATCTGACAAACGCCTTGTAGGTAGTAATGTATATCTTGACGTTGTATCTGTTGGTGCAACGATGAATATTATGCTTGCAGCTGTAAAAGCAGAAGGACTTACAATAATTGAAAATGCTGCTAAAGAGCCTCATATTGTTGACCTTGCAAACTTTCTTAACTCAATGGGTGCTCAGATACGAGGCGCGGGTACAGATGTTATTAAAATTCGCGGTGTAGATTTTCTTCACGGAATCACATATTCAATTATTCCTGACCAGATTGAAGCAGGAACATATATGTGTGCAGCTGTTGCAACAAGAGGCAAGGTCCTCGTTAAGAACATTACTCCAAAGCACCTTGAATCGATTACCGCAAAGCTTCGTGAAATTGGTTGTGATATAGAGGAATATGACGAGGCTATTTTAGTTGATGCAACCAAACGACCTCTCACTCGCTGCAATATTAAAACTATGCCTCATCCGGGCTTCCCTACAGACTGCCAGCCACAATTTTCAACCTTGCTGACAACTGTTGCAGGCACAAGCATTGTTAATGAAAACGTATGGGATAACCGTTATCAGTATGTTTCTGAGTTAACATTAATGGATGCTCATATTTCTGTTGAGGGCAGACTTGCAATTATTGAAGGCGGATCTAAGCTAAAGGGAGCTCCTGTCAAGGCTACAGACCTCAGGGCAGGTGCGGCAATGGTAATTGCGGGACTTTGTGCTGATGGCACTACTGAGGTTTCTTCAATTCAGTATATTGAGCGTGGATATGAAAACCTTATTGAAAAGCTTACGGCTTTGGGAGCAGACATTAAAAAGGTTTACTTCAATGATAATAATGATGAAAGCCTAAGAGCGTAAAGCAAAATTAGGTAATTTTATTAATAAAACCGTCATTTATTTTTGAATGACGGTTTATTTTTTTACAATTTGATGTTATAATACTATAGATTTTAAGATGATGGAGAGATTAATTTGGCGAAAGTAGTTCCTTTGTTTTCCGGAAGTAGGGGAAACAGTTATTTTATAGGTTCCTCAGGTGAGGGCATACTTATAGATGCAGGCAGAAACTGTAAGCAGCTTGAGCAGGCACTTGCTCTAAACAATATACAAATAAGCTCAATAGGCGGAATTTTTGTAACTCACGAACATATAGACCATTGCAGTGCAATTAAAGTATTTGCAAAGCGATACGGCATAAAGGTTTACGGAAGTCAAGGCACTCTTGAAGCATTGGAAGAAGGAGAAAAGCTTGACCCTTTAATACATACAGAGGTTATATCTGAAAGCATGGCTGTTGGAAATATGCAGGTGAATCGTTGCAATACTTCTCATGATGCAAGAGAAAGCTGCTGCTATCAGGTGGTAACAGCAGATGACAGACGTGCAGTTGTTGCAACTGATTTGGGAGTAATGACAGATTGTGTGCGGGAGATTATTAAGGACAGTAATTTTGCCGTAGTTGAGTCAAACCACGATGTACGGATGTTGAAGCTTGGCTATTATCCTCAAATTATTAAAAAGCGTATTCTGTCTGACAAAGGTCACCTTTCTAATGATTCCTGTGCTATTGAACTTGCTGAGTTTATAAAAAGCGGTACTTTAAGACTTATGCTTGGGCATATTTCAGAAAATAACAATCTGCCTGATTTAGCATTAAATACCAGTATTAATAAGCTTGTAGAAGAGAATATGAGAAACGGAATTGACTATACGTTGGAAACTGTTCCCTCGGAAACTTTAGGCAAATCAGTAATATTCTGAGGTATATATGCAGACAATAAATATAATTTGTATTGGAAAAATTAAAGAAAAATATTGGTCAGACGCAATCAGGGAGTATACAAAAAGGTTAACCTCTTTTTGTAAATTCAATATTATTGAGCTTGATGAGAAAAAGGGTAATTCAAATCCTAATCAAGCACAAATTAAAGAAATCCTTGAATCAGAAGGTAAAAGTATTATTTCAAAGCTTTCAAAAAATTCCTATATTATTCCGATGTGCATTGAGGGAAAGCAATTGTCATCAGCAGAGCTTGCAGATAAAATGTCAGATGTTGCATTGTCAGGAAAAAGTAATATCCACTTTATAATAGGGGGAAGCTGGGGACTTTCTGATGAAGTGAAAATGAAAGCTGATTTTAAACTTTCAATGAGTAAAATGACCTTTCCTCATCAGATGGCAAGAGTTGTACTTTGCGAACAAATTTACCGTTCATTTGAAATCAATTCAAACGGAAAGTATCATAAGTAATAATATGAGGAGGTATGGCAGATGGCGCTGGACGGAATGATGCTCCACCACGTTGTCAATGAGCTTAAAACAGTAGCTCTTGGTTCACGTGTATATCAGATTTATCAGCCAAACCGGGATGAAATAATAATAGTTTTGCGTACACAAAATGGAAACAAGCGACTTTTACTGTCATCCCGAGCAAATTCACCCAGATTGCATTTTACAGACTATGCTGTGGAAAATCCTGCAACTCCGCCAATGCTGTGTATGTTAATGCGTAAACGACTGGGTGGCGGCAAACTTATAGATATCCGTCAGCTCGGACTTGACAGAGTAGTGTTCTTTGACTTTGAATGTACAAACGAGCTTGGAGACAAGGTTAAGATTACCTTAGTTGTAGAAATAATGGGTAAGTACAGCAACATTATTATGACTGATGAAAATGGGGTAATAATTGACGCTTTAAAAAGAGTTGATATGACTATGTCCTCAAAGCGAATGGTACTTCCTAATTTAAAATATGAAATTCCTTCATCTCAGGATAAGGCAAATATTCTTCTTGCTAAGGCTGATGAAGTTGCGCAAAAGATACTTAATGAAGGGCGAACAAAGGCTCTTAATAAAGCAATTTTGAACTGTGTACAGGGAATTTCACCAATAGTTTGCAGGGAGATTGAAGACTCTGTATGCGAAAATAAAGAGTTACTCCAAGAGAAGATAAAAGAACTTAGCCACATAGTATTGGGTTCAAAAGGAACACCTATAATGCTTTATTATAAAGGTGAAAATAAGCCCTTTGATATTAGCTTTATTAATATTAACCAATACGGCTCAATGGTAGAAACAAAGATTTTTGAAAGCTTTTCAAAACTTCTTGACAGCTTTTACATTGAACGCGACAGCACAGACAGAATGAAGGTTAAGTCTGCTGATTTAATGAGAATTTTAAATAATCGTACTAGCCGCTTGTCAAACAAAATAAATAATCAAAGTCAGGAATTAAAGGCTTGTGCTGACAGAGAACAGCTCCGTATAAAAGGTGACTTGCTTCATGCAAATCTTTACAGAATTGAACGCGGAGCAGAATTTGTAATAGTAGAGAATTTTTATGATGAAAACAATGAAAAATTAAAAATAACGCTTAACCCTGCAATATCACCTGCACAAAATGCTCAGAAGTTTTATAAAGATTATAACAAAGCCAAAACAGCTCAGCACATACTTACGGAACAAATAAAAAAAGCAGAGCAGGAACTTGTTTACATTGATTCTTTAAAAGACTTGCTGTCACGTATAACTACAGAAAAGGAGCTTAGTCAGATTCGTCTGGAGTTTATTGAACAAGGTTATATTAAAGGTCAAAAAGATAACAATAAAAAACCACAACAGTTACCTCCTTTAGAATACGAAACCTCTGAAGGATTTAAGGTTCTTGTAGGCAGAAATAATAAGCAGAATGATCAGCTAACCCTTAAGACTGCAAAAAATAAGGATATGTGGTTTCATACAAAGAATATCCCAGGTTCTCATACTATTTTAGTTACTGAGGGTAAGAAAATAACTGATACAGCAATACTTGAAGCAGCTCAAATTGCTGCATACCACAGCAAAGCAAGAGAAAGCCACAATGTTCCGGTAGATTATACTTACATTAAGTATGTTTCAAAGCCAAATGGCGCCAAGCCGGGAATGGTGGTTTTTGTAAAAAATAAAACAGTATATGTTACGCCAAAAGTCCCCAATTAAATTAATTCAACAAAATTCCACAAAGGAATTTTTCGATTGAATATTTAACATATAATTAACATAGGGAAGTTTGAGAAACTTTTAAGTTTTTGAAGTAATGAACTTTTGAAAAATGTAGTTTATCAACTACAGCTTGCTTATAGCGGGGGTAACCTAATGGATGCTTACAGTATATTATTAAAAGTAATTATGGCTCTTGGCGGACTTGGTCTGTTTCTTATTGGTATGAAAAATATGGGTGAGGGGCTTGAACTTGCAGCAGGCAGTAAGCTCAGATCTTTGCTTGAAAAAATCACAAGCAATAAGTTTATTGCGATGCTTGTTGGCGTATTGGTAACAGGTGTTATTCAAAGCTCATCTGCCACAGATGCAATGGTTGTAGGTTTCGCCAATGCGGGGCTTATGGATTTAGGACAAGCTATCGGTGTATTGTTTGGTGCAAAAATTGGTACAACGGTAACATCTCTGCTCCTTGCAATTGATATTAAATCCTTTGTACCTATTTTCATATTTTTAGGTGCAGTTATTATTACTTTTTTCAAAAAAAATAACTACAAATACTACGGTCAGATTGCCGCAGGATTTGGTATGCTTTTTCTTGGACTTTCATTAATGAGTCAGAACCTTAAGTGGATGGGTGAAAGCGAAGCATTTATGAGCATTGCTGATAAGCTAAGTTTTCCACTTCTTGGTTTATTTGTGGGCATTATTTTTACAGGAATTATTCAAAGCTCCTCTGCTTCCGTAGGTATCCTTATGGCACTTGCAGCAGCCGGAGTAATTACAAATCTGGATCAGGCTGTTTATGTTGTATTCGGATTTAACGTAGGTGCTTGTTCAGCTGCAATTCTATCATCTCTTGGGGCAAACCGCACAGCAAAGCAGATTGCTTTTTCAAACCTTTTAATAAGCTGTATCGGTGCTGCAATTATGACATTAATAACAATATTTCTGCCTTTTACAAAAGCTATCAATTACTTTTTGCCGGCAGAAAAAGTTGGGATAGCTGCCCAGATTTCAGCCGCTCATATTCTGTTTAATATTGCAATTACAGTAATACTTCTCCCTTGCTCCGGACTGATTATTAAGCTTACTAATCTGCTTATGCCATTTAAGGAAGATGATGAAGACGAGGAGGTTACAGTTTACCTTGACTCCCGTATTCTTACAACACCTCCTGTGGCTGTTCAGCAAACAGAAAAAGAGTGCGCCCGTCTTGCTGGTCTTGCAAGGAAAAGCTTTGAATTATCCCTTAATGCTATATTTAACAAAGATTCAAAAGCAATAGAAAAGCTGGCAGAAAACGAACTTATTATTGACAAGCTGACACACGGAATTACAAAATACATAGTTAAAATTAATGGGCTTGATATAATGGATTATGATCGTAAGGTTATGGGTGCAATGTATAACGCAATTCAGGATTTAGAGCGAATTGGTGACAGAAGCGAAAATATCTGCGAGTCTGCCCAGCTTATTATAAACGGCAAGGTACGTTTTTCTAACGAAGCAACTAAAGAGCTTACAGAACTTTGCAAAGTTGTTCAAAGTATTCTTGACGACAGCTTTTACCTGTTTACAAATCAGAGCAAAGATCCGGATTTAATTGAAGCAGTACTAAGTGCTGAGGATTTGATTGATGAATACACAGAAATGTTTAGACGTAATCATATTAAGCGACTTAGCAAAAATGAATGTTCAGCAGAATCAGGATCAGTATTCCTTGAAATAATAACTAACCTTGAGCGTATAGGCGACCATGCTGTAACTGTGGCATTTTGTATTCCATATAAGCATACACAGCAACAGCTTTCTGCTAACAGCGAAATGCCCGCATAACTTAAAATATTATAAAACAAACACGGGGGTTTGCCACAAATGATTTTTTTCATTTGCGACACCCCTTTTTTGCATAAATAATATAACTTTGTGAAATTGTTTACAGAATTAGGCAAAACAAAAAGAGGCAAGCACATCCTTGCCTCTTAGTATGTAGCCGTTATTATGCTTCCTGTGGAGCGCTTACCGGGCACGTATCTGCACAAGAACCGCAATCAACACAAGTATCAGCATCGATAACGTATTTGCCGTCGCCCTCAGAAATAGCACTTACAGGGCACTCATCAGCGCAAGCACCGCACATGATGCAATCGTCATTTATAGCGTATGCCATGGGATGAACACCTCCTTATCATTTTATACTATCATTCTAACATATTTTATGAAAAATGCAATAGATATAAGTATTTATTTTTAAATTATTCTTCCAAATGTTTCAAGCTCTCAATTTCAGACTTTTCCATTTTAATATAACCGTCTTTAAGAATACGAACCTGTTTAACTGTGTAGCTTGCAGGAGCGCTGTCCTCCGGTGCAGAATCAAGTTTAACCTTAAGAGTGCCGGAAATCAGGTTGTTTTCAATAACCAAGCCTTTGCCATCAGGAGTTTTTACAATAGCACCAACCTTAGGGGTGCACTTTAATAGGTCAGTGTAAGCTGTCTGTTCATATTTTAAACAGCACATAAGTCTGCCGCAGGTGCCTGAAATTTTAATAGGGGAAAGTGAAAGACCTTGTTCCTTTGCCATTTTAATTGAAACCGGCTGGAAATCTCCCATAAAGCTGTGACAACATAATGGACGGCCGCAAACTCCAAGACCTCCAATCATTTTAGCTTCATCTCTTACGCCAATCTGTCTTAGTTCTATTCTTGTTCTGAAAACAGACGCAAGGTCTTTTACTAATAAACGGAAGTCCACTCTGCCTTCTGCTGTAAAGTAGAAAAGAATTTTATTGTTGTCAAAAGTGTATTCCACGTCAACAAGATTCATTTCAAGTTTGTGTTCTGCAATTTTCTTTTCGCAGATTTTAAATGCTTCTTTCTGACGTTTTTTATTTTCTTTAACGTGTGCAAGGTCGTTTTCCGTAGCCTGTCTTATAACCGGCTTAAGGGGATGGATAATTTCGTTGTCGTCAACAACCCTGTTAGCTGTTGCAACCTGTCCGCATTCTATTCCTCGTGCAGTTTCAACAATAACCATATCGCCGATTTTAAGTTGAATACCTAACGGATCAAAGTAGTAAACCTTGCCCACTTCTTTAAATCTGACACCTATTACCTCTGCCATGATATCCTCCTGTATTCTCCGCACAGCCAAGTACCTATCAAACTAAGGCTTAAGTTTTGCATAACCCTTGTCTGTGCTTGTAGGGTAATTTCAATAAGCTTCAAATATTGAGCTTTAGTAAGTTTTTTACATAAAAGCTTTGCAGTTTCTTCGTCAGTAATTGCTTTTGATCCTGCGGAAAGGCAAAGTCCATCGCGAAGAAGTAAAGCAACGTATGATAATACAAGCCGGGTTCTTTCTCTGTCTTTGAACTTGTATGTTGCTTTTAGCAAGTTAATCTCAGAGGGAGCAACAATTGCCCGAGTAATTTCTTTGGCAAGCTCCATAGCTTCCTCATTAATTTCAACTTTGCTTTCAAGGGTAAATGCAGTGGTTCTTGAACGAATAGTTGAAAGAAGTATATTACTGTTTTCACAGGTAAGTATAAACAACACATTCTGAGGAGGCTCTTCTAAGGTTTTTAAAAAAGCATTTTGGGATATTTGCGAAAATCTTCTGTCACATTCACTTAGTATATATACTTTCCTGTCAGCTTGATTAGGTTTGATTGAAGCGTCACGAATAATGTCTTCAATTTCATTTTTTGTGAAACTGTCAGTTTTTCCCTTGCCTTTAGCATAGTAAATATCACTGTGGACCTTTGCTTTAGCATTAATACAGTTTTTACATTTACCGCAGGGCTTAGTGTTGTTACTGCATACAGCCCACATTGCAAGATGAGTTGCCAGTTTATCTCGTGACTGAATTGTACCGCCGTTGATTATAATAGCGTGAGGCATACGATTCTGCATTTCTAAAGAGTTAAGGGCTGATTTAAGTTTCTCATTTCCCTGAAAATCCAAAAAGTTCATTGCCTCACCTCCATAACCTTTTTCATTATAACATATTTATAAATAAAATACCACAGTAAATTTTTACTTTGGAACATTTAAATGATTTACAAGAAGATTTCCCTTACTGTCAATTTCTACTACTGCACAGGTAGGGTGGTAATAGGAGCATGAGCCCGGATTAATCAGTCTGACATTTCCGATGGTTTCGTCTGTAGGAATGTGAGTGTGCCCAAAGAATACTATATCTGCTCCTCGCTCTTGGGCAGCATAGGAAAGATTTGTAAGTCCGTACTTTGCCTGAAAAAGATGACCGTGGGTAACCATTATGTTTTTATTTTCAATGTTAATTGTTTCAATCTCACGTCTGCCGCAACTCATAAAGTCACAGTTACCTCTGACGCAAACAACAGTTGCATTGGTGCAGTATTCTGTAAGCCAGGTCGTTTCTTCTCCGGGAGCGTCACCGCAATGAACAATTATCTGAGTATTAATGCCATATTTGTCAACGATTTTCTGTACATTTTTAAGATTTCCGTGGGAGTCTGACATAACAAGAATTTTCATATAAAAACTCCAATCATATATTTTAAATGTAAGCATAGTATATAGAGAGGTGGTATTTATGAATAATAGGGATATTAACAAGCTTATATCAGAAATTGAGGAAAAATCCGGTGGGGTAAAGTCTGATAAAAGCAAAGAGCAGGTAGAAAATATGCTGAAAAATTTAAACAGTGAGCAGGCAACAAAGCTAAAACAGGTTTTGGCTGATCCTGAAAAAACTCAGGAAATACTTAATTCACCTGCCGCAAAAGCCTTAATGAAAAAGCTGATGAACAATGGATAATTTACAGGATACAATAGCACAGATTATGTCTGACCCGGAGGCTCTGAGCCAAGTTCAGAGCCTCGGCAAAATGCTGGGAATAGGGGACAATAGTTCTAAACAGGAATCACCGCTACCTAAACCACAGGCTGAAAACACTATGATACCTACAGATATTATGAGCAAAATGACAAAGCTGATTCCATTGTTTCAGCAAATGCAAAAAGAGGACGATACCACCAGACTTTTGGCAGCATTAAGACCTTTTTTAAGTAATGAAAAGTGCCAAAAACTAGATGCAGCAAAAAAAATATTGCAGTTTATGAAGCTTGTACCCATGCTTAAGGAAAGCGGATTAATGGATATGGATTTGTTTTAACAGGGGGGTTATGCTTTGGAAGATATTGACTCAATTACAAAAGAAGCGTTAAAAAGGGCTGCACAAATGCATAACTATATGCCAAAGCAGAGTAACAGAACAATACCTGAAAGAAAACCGACCCAATTTACACAGCCGCCTATTGCAGAGCCTAATGTGAAAAAAAAGCCTTTAAAGTCAGAAAATGATAAGGTTAAAACCGTTAAACATAAGCCTGAAAAAGGGCAGGAAAACCTTGTCGATATATTACTTGGGAATAAGGAGCAAAGTTTAATATTACTGCTTTTAGTGCTTTTAATGGGAGAAAACAGCGACCCATCAATAATTTTGGCACTACTGTATTTATTGATTTAAGATAAATTGATTGTACCATTTTTAAAATATTAATTCAACATATAAAGCTTTAAATATAACTTATGCGATGATGTCCCTCGCTAGTAAAGCGGCGTGTGTCATTCACTATTTCAGCGGAGTTATAATCTCCCGCTGAAACACTGATGAGCTAACGCTCTCATCGCAGTTGCAATCTGTCGCAAACTACATTTCAAACAGATTTGCCGGAGCGTTGTTCCGATTTAAAAATAGGGCTTGCATTTTTCTTGTGAAAGTGGTATTATATACAGGCGATTAAAAAGCAACGCATATGCGCTGGTAGCTCAGCTGGATAGAGTGTTTGGCTACGAACCAAAAGGTCGGGGGTTCGAATCCCTTCCAGCGCGCCAAGAAAAAGGACATCACAATGGGTGTCCTTTTTTTGTTGCAAGCCAAGAGACTCGAAAGGACGTTAAAAACAGTCCGGGAGACTGTCTTTAACCCGTATTGTTGCATAAGCATTTCCCTAAAACGCATACACAGGCGATAAGAAAAAACTATACCACAGAAGAACATATTTCCGATCCTCCAAAAGGGGACTGTCACAAATGAAAAAATCATTTATAACAGCCCCATATTCTTATATTAATTAGCTAATGCTTCAGTTTACACTAAGCGAACATACTCATTATCTGTGCCACTAAAAGTCCGCCACCTGTGCCGATTACATATCCGAGAAGTGCCATAATAATACCAACCGGTACTAATGCACTGCTGTATGTGCCTGCTAAAACAGGTGCTGTAGCTGTACCGCCGATGTTTGCCAATGATGCAACTGCACAAGTGAATATATCCATACGAAGAAGCTTAGCAAGAACAAGCATAATAGCAATATGGATAACAAGGATGATAAGACCTGTCAACAACCACATTGGAGCATTACCCATTGCACTTAAGTCAGCACGTGAAGCAATAAGGGCAATTACAATGTAAAGCATTGTATTTGAAAGCTCTTCTGTACCGGAAATTTTTCCAAACGGAGTAAGTGCAAGAAGAATACCTGCAAATGTAACAATTAGAACTGTCCATGTAGCTTTATCAAAAATAGCTAACTGAGGAACGCTTGCAAGCATTTCACCAATTATTGATGAACCTGCAGAAACCAATAAAGCAGAACCTATCAGGATAGAAATGTTCTGAAAAGTAATTGGCTTATTATTTTTAGCAGCTTCTGCTGCAAGAGCTTCGCCAACGCTGTCAATTGTTCTTGTGTCAGCCTTAGTCCATTTGTTAAACTTCTTTGAGAAACCAATTGCCCATAAAAGGAACATTACATAAAGTGTAGCACAAATTGAATCCATAACAAGAGCATAGCCCATTGCATTTTCATTTACGTTAAGTGCGCTCTGAATAGCAAGCATATTTCCGCCGCCTCCCATCCAGCTTCCGCATAAAGCACCTAATGACTGCCAAGCGTCTGCGCCGATAGCGCCTTTCATAATAACAAAAGCTACTACAAAACCTAAACCGATTGAAATGGTTGCAGAGAAAAATCCTATTAACATTTTGGGTCCAAGCTTGATGATTTTTCTAAGATCACATCTTAGAAGCATAAGAAAAAGCATAGCATAAAGTATTGGATTCTTCATAGCAGAATAAGTTTCCGCTGTAGACTCAAGATCCCATAATTTAAGTGTACATAAAATCATAAGTCCTAAGTAAATAAGTACAACCGGTGGTGCAAACTGAAAAATTTTCTGTGCCACCTTGCCTTTAAAAATTTTAGGCAGATAAATTAAAATAGCAGCAACAAATATGATAGCCGCTAAGTATAAAAATCCATTAGTAATCATATAAACTCCTTGTTAAATTTTTGTTGTTATTTTAGTTTTTAAGTTTTTTAAGAATAGCCTTAAGATATTCCCAGCATCTTTCAACAGATGCTATTTCCATTTTTTCCTGAGGGGTGTGTGCATGATAAATATTAGGACCAAATGAAACTGCGTCCATATTATTGATCTTGCCTGCTAAAATTCCGCACTCAAGTCCTGCGTGAATAGCTGTAACAACAGGTTCTTCCCCATATAATTCAGTATAAGATTTAACCATAATATCTCTAAGTTTTGAGTCTGCACAATATTCCCAAGCAGGGTAATCAGACATAAACTCAATATTACCGTTAAGGTATTCAATAAATGATTTTAGCTTCTGAACTATAGCTTGTTTTCCTGCAGCTGCATTGCTTCTCAACAGATAATACATTGCAATGTGGTCGGACTTTGTTTCCAATATACCCATATTCAGAGAAGTCTGAACCATATTGGTAATATCGGGACTCATTGTTTGTACTCCGTCAGGAATTTGCAATAATGTAAACAGCACCATTTGCGTTGAATGATGATCCATACATTTTTTAGGAAGCTCACAAGGTTCTACAGTAATGTGCAAATCAGGCTCGTTAACAATTTTTTCGTTTTTAATCATTGTAATGAATTTGTTTGTTGCAGAAATAAATTCATCAGTTTGATTACTGTCAACGCATACTGTTGCAATAGCTTTCTTAGGAATAGCGTTGTATTTTTTACCGCCGTTTATATTTGAGATTTTAAAATTTGCAACCTGACTAATATAATTAAGCATTCTGCCTGCAAGCTTATTAGCGTTTACTCTGCCGGTATTAATTTCCGTGCCGGAGTGACCGCCTTTAAGCCCTGATATAGAAATAACATATGCTGTACCATTAGCCTCTACCATAGTAAAAGGAATATTGCAAACAGCTCTGACACCGCCTGCACAGCTTACTGTAAGAACTCCCTCAATTTCCGAATCAATATTGATAAGTCTGTTTGTGTGTAAATTTTCAGCATTAAGTGCTCTTGCCCCAATCATACCTATTTCTTCATCAGCTGTAAAAACCAGCTCAAGAGGAGGGTGGGGAATTGTTTTATCTTCTATTAGTGTAAGCATATATGCAACAGCTACACCGTCATCCCCGCCTAAGGTTGTGTTGTTTGCAAAGATGTATTCATCATCACAAAGCAGTTCAAGTCCGTCGTTTTGCATATCACAAATGCTTTCATCATTTTTGTCACAAACCATATCAATATGTCCCTGTAAAGCCAAAGGCTTTGCTTTTTCATATCCATCAGTTCCGTCAACATAAATAATAACGTTGTCAGCATCATCCTGAACATATTTGTAATTGTGTTTTTTTGCTTGTTCTACACAGTAATCGCTGATTTTTTTTGTATTGCCGGAGCCATGGGGAATTGAAGAAAGAATTCTAAAATTTTCAAAAACTTTGTATGGCTTTAGTTCGGATATATTCCTCATTCTATACCTCCTTTCTGTATATTATTTTTCACATTATATCATATATTTTGTGCAATTACAATAAAAATTTCTATTTTATATCTTATATATAATACATTTTCCTGCTTATTTGCAAAAATATGACATATTTGATTGAAGATGTTTAAGTATTTGTTTAAAACTAAATAATATGCTATAATAACCGAAACAATATTTTAAGTAGCCGTAAAAACAACTTTAAAATTTAATTTGACAGGAGATGTTTATGAAGTCAACATTGAAAAAGGGTTTAAAGTTTTTAATTGTTGTAATGCTAACGGTAGTGTTGATTTTTGGGGCATATATTGCATACCTGTTATTAACCTATTATAGACTGCCCGATAATATAGATTTGAAAATTAATACGTTAAATTTTGAAGAAAAGGAAAAACTAAATACTAAAAATACTTATAGTATAACAACATACAATGTGGGATTTGGAGCATATACTTCTGAATACAGTTTTTTTATGGACGGAGGAAAGCAGTCTTGGGCTGAAAGTAAAGAAAGTGCAAAAAAATCTATAATTGGTGCAGCAGAATATGTTAAAAGTCTATCACCGACCTTTACATTATGGCAGGAGGTTGATGTTGACGGAACAAGAACTTACCACCTTAATGAATATAAGCTTTTGAAAAAATCCTATAAGGATTATGCAAGCAGTATATTCTCTCAAAATTATGATTCGGCATTTCTTTTTTATCCATTTACTCAGCCTCATGGTCAAAACAAATCAGGAATTGTAACCATATCAAAGTATCCTATAACAAGTTCATTGAGAAGAAGCTTGCCTGTATCAGACTCTGTCACTAAAATTCTTGACCTTGACCGTTGTTACAGTATAAGCAAGATTCCTGTTGAAAACGGAAAGCATTTAGCTTTGTTCAATATTCATATGTCAGCTTACGACAGCAGTGACAAGGTTCGTCAGGGTCAGATTAATAAACTGGTAAAGGATATGCACAAAGAGTATAGCAACGGAAACTATGTGATTTGCGGCGGAGATTTTAACCATAATCTTAAGCTGTTAAATGATAATGGCGGAGAGTACGAATCATGGGCATATCCTTTCCCAAGAAATCAACTGCCTGACAATTTCCGTTTCTGTATTGACGGCAAATCAGATAAGGAAAAAGCAGCCATGCACGAAAGCTGCAGAAATGCAGACCAACCTTATAATCCGGATACTACCTATGTATTAACTGTAGACGGTTTTATAGTATCTGACAACGTATTATGTAAAAAGTACGAGAATAAGGATTTACAATATAAATATTCAGACCATGACCCTGTTTATATGGAATTTAAGCTTAAGAAATAAAATTGCTCCTGTGACAAAATTTTAGTCATAGGAGTTTTTATATGTGTCATAATGAAAAAATTTTTTAAATTTCTATTGACAAATTAAAAAATTATGATATAATATCGTTAAAGTTAAAACCTATAAAACTTATAGGTTTAATATGAAAGGCTGATTTTATGAAACTTATTACAAGAAAAAACTGCAAAACAATCCGTTGTTGCAAAACAATACGAATGTGACTGATTAAAATCAAACTAAGCTAAAAAATTTTTAATACTGATATAAAGAGGTAAATAAATGAGTAAATTAAATGAAAGAAATCTACATTTTGAAACACTACAGCTTCACGTTGGACAAGAAAGTCCGGATCCTGTAACAGACGCAAGAGCAGTTCCCATATATGCAACAACTTCCTATGTGTTCCACAACAGTCAGCATGCTGCTGACAGATTTGCCCTTAGAGATGCAGGTAATATTTACGGCAGACTTACAAATCCCACACAAGATATTTTTGAAAGAAGAATTGCAGCATTAGAGGGCGGTTCAGCAGCCTTGGCAGTAGCTTCAGGTGCTGCGGCAGTTACATATACAATTCAGGCATTGACAAAAGCAGGGGATAATATTGTATCTGCAAAAACAATCTATGGCGGCACATATAATCTTCTTGAGCATACTTTATCTTCATACGGTGTTCATACAACATTTGTTGACCCTGATCAAGAGGATGCATTTGAAAATGCCATTGATGAAAACACAAAGGCACTTTATATTGAATCTCTGGGAAATCCAAATTCAAATCTTATTAACATAGAGAAAGTTGCGAATATTGCACACAGTCACAATATCCCGCTTGTAGTTGACAGCACATTTGCTACGCCGTTTTTACTAAGACCTATTGAATACGGAGCAGATATTGTTGTTCATTCAGCAACAAAATTTATCGGCGGTCACGGTACAGCAATTGGCGGTGTAATTATTGAAAGTGGTAAGTTTAACTGGGCTGCATCGGGCAAATTCCCACAGTTTTCACAGCCGAATCCATCATACCATGGAGCTGTATTTACACAGGCAGCGCCTAATGCAGCTCTTGTAACATTTATAAGAGCAATTCTCTTAAGAGATACGGGGGCAACTTTGTCACCATTCCACGCATTTATTTTCTTGCAAGGACTGGAAACCTTATCATTAAGAGTTGAACGTCACGTTGAAAACACAAAGAAAGTTGTAGAATTTTTAGCAAATCACCCACAGGTGGAAAGTGTTAATCATCCATCACTTCCTACTTCAAAATACAAAAATCTATATGATAAGTATTTTCCTAACGGTGGAGGCTCCATCTTTACGTTTGAGATTAAGGGCGATGATAAAACAGCACAGAAGTTTATTGATAATCTTCAGATTTTCTCACTTCTTGCAAATGTAGCAGATGTAAAATCTTTGGCTATTCATCCTGCATCAACAACTCATTCACAGCTTAACGAAAAAGAGCTTGAAGAACAGGGTATTAAACCAAATACAATTAGACTTTCGATTGGTACAGAGCATATTGATGATATACTCTTTGACTTACAGGAAGCCTTTGACTCGGTAGCAGAATAATTTATAGTATAGTTAAGAAAGGATAATTACTATGGCTAAAATATATGAAAACATCACTCAGTTAATCGGAAAAACTCCTCTTGTTGAGCTTAAGAATTTTGAATCAACTTTGAATTCAGGAGCAAAGATTGTGGCAAAGCTGGAATATTTCAATCCAGCAGGTTCTGTAAAGGACAGAATTGCAAATGCAATGATTAAGGATGCAGAGGATAACGGAAAGCTTAAGTCCGGAGCAACAATTATTGAACCCACCTCCGGTAATACAGGTATAGGTCTTGCTTCCGTAGCAGCGGCAAAGGGCTATAAGGTTATTCTTACAATGCCTGAAACAATGAGCGTAGAACGCAGAAATCTTCTTAAAGCATATGGTGCTGAGATTGTTCTAACTGACGGTGCAAAGGGTATGAAGGGAGCAATTGCCAAAGCAGAGGAACTTAATGAAACAATAGAAGGTTCTGTAATTTTAGGACAGTTTGTAAACCCTGCAAACCCTGCTGTACATAGAGCAACAACAGGTCCTGAAATTTGGGAAGATACTGAGGGAAATGTTGATATTTTTGTTGCTGGTGTAGGAACAGGCGGTACATTAAGCGGAGCAGGAGAATACCTTAAATCACATAATTCTAACATTAAAGTAGTTGCAGTAGAGCCTGAAACATCACCTGTACTTTCAAAGGGTACAGCCGGACCTCACAAAATTCAGGGAATAGGAGCGGGCTTTGTACCTGAAACTTTGAACACAAAGATTTATGATGAAATTATTCCTGTTTCAAACGAGGCTGCTTTTGAAACAGCTAACACAATTGCAAAGACAGAGGGTATACTTGTTGGTATTTCTTCAGGAGCCTCTGTGTGGGCAGCAACACAGCTTGCTCAAAGACCTGAAAACGCAGGCAAAACCATTGTAGCTCTTTTGCCTGACACAGGAGAGCGTTACCTGTCAACAGGTGTATTTTCGTAAATAATTTTAATAGAAAATACTTAAAATAGTAAAAGGACGGATATTGATAAGTATCCGTCCTTTTCACAATTTAGGGGATTAAAATATAGAATTAAAATAAGAAGCTATTTAACTAGCTTATAATCTGTATATTAATTTTTAAAATTCCAACATTTTTTAATGTTTTATAAATGACTTTCTGTTTTGAAATCTTTTAAAACTTTACCATCTCTTAACTCAATAATTCTATTGCATTGTTTTGCAATAGTTAAGTTGTGAGTAACTAAAACAACAGTTATACCATCTTTATTTAGATCTTTGAAAACATCAATTATTTCTTGAGATGTTTTTGTGTCTAAAGAACCTGTTGGCTCATCAGCAAAAAGATAGCTTGGATTAGTAACTAATGCTCTTGCAATCGCAACTCTTTGTTTTTGACCGCCGGATAATTTGTATATTTTTTTGTTTTTTAAATTCAATATTCCGACTTTTTTAAGTGAATTTATAACTGCTGTTTTTTGGCTTTTTATCTTATTGTTAAAGTATAATGGAAGTATCACATTTTCATAAACTGTAAAATCATTTACCAAAGCAAAATCTTGCAGAACGATTGATATTTTTGATGATCTTAATTTGGATAATTTTTTATCACTTGTACCACAAATTTGCAAATCATCTAAAAAATATTCACCATCAAAATTTTCAATACAAGATAAAATATGTAGCAAAGTAGATTTGCCTGCGCCACTTTCTCCAACTATTGCAACCATTTCACCATCATAAATTTTTAAATTTATGTTTTCAAGTGCTTTAAAATTACTTTTTTTATCATAGTATGTTTTATTTAAATTCTTTGTAATTATCATGATATACTCACTTTGTCCTTCTAAAAATATCAACTGGCGGATTGTTTTTTAATATCCTATATGGTATATACGATAGCAGTAATAAGGCGATTACAAAAATAAAAATCGCTAAATAGTTATATATACACATCGTTTTATGAATCCAAAAAATATAAACTATACAATTAAAAAAGAGTGTTATAATTATAAAAATAGATGTGTAAAATAAACTAATAAGTGTACACTCAAAATTTGATGCTCCATTAATATAAAGTATTGAATAAAAATTCAGATTTTTTAAAGTTGTTATAGAAATACACCCTATCATACCAACAAGAGACACCATTAATAACAGTATTATAAATGGACTAAGAGCTTTAACTCTTGATAATGCATCTATTCTTCCGTTTTCTAGTACATCTGTAAAGGTCATACAATAGTATTGTTTATTAATTATTTTAAATGAGTCCTTTACATATTTAGAATCCTTAAAAACTAATGCTTCAATTTCTCCTAACTGCAACTTTTCCTCCGGCACATAATCACTTATTGTCAAAAAAACTATTTTATCGCTAATATTTTCGAGCATTAGTTTTGTATTCAATTTAGTGCCACCTGTTGAAAAACCACAATAATATGGATTTTTTAGTATACCAACTATTTTAATTTTTTTTATGCCATCCAAGTTTAGATCAACGGTTTTTCCTACTTCTAATCCTTCTGTTTCATACGGTAAGACAACGGGTATAGCGTCGGACTCAACATAAGATTCATCTAACCAAATACCACTTTTAATTTCAGGTTTATAATCTAATATAAAATCCTTACTATAAGTCATAAATTCATATTCATCATAAATAGCCATATATCCATGCTCACGGTATTTCAAAGCATTTTGAGGAAGAGATTTAATTATTTTATCCGGTATTTCAATTTCATCAATATTTACTATCAGGCCATTTATGTCACTTAAATTGGAATTTTCATACTCATTTATCGTTACAAAGTAACCGTTTGCTGTTGAAATCACATCACTAATTACAATTAAAGAAAATGTTAATTGAAAGACAATTATTATGCTCATAAACATATTTTTTGTAAAAAGATAATACGCAAACTTTATGAACCTCATTAATTATCCCCCTTATCGTAATTAGATATTGATATTTTCTTTAAGCAACTCTTGAGAAAAGGAATAAAAACAATCATAATTATAAAAATATAAGTTAAGAAAATAAAGATGTAATGCTTAAATTCAAGATTATATCTTAGTATATCAATATTGATTAAATTAACAACTGCTGGTAAGGCAAAAAAAGAAATAAGACAACCAACGATAAATGAAGCAATAGCAAATATTAACACAACTGATAACAAAGCAATTAAACATTTTATTCTGGAAGCTCCGTTCAATCTGAATATGTAAATCAGTTTTTTATTGCATTCTAATATATATCTATATACATAAGCAATATTTACTATTGATATTAAAAACACTCCAATATAAATAAAAACAGTGTAATTATTAAATATATTGTCTTCTACTCTGTCCGGAGCATAAACTTCACCTTTATCAAAGCAATTTCTTAAAGCTCTTAATGTACTGTTGAATTCACTAATATCGGGGTATTTATTTAATGTAATTGATAATTTACTATTAAAATGTTTCACCTTATTTAATGCTGATAATGGTAAAATATTGTATTCAATATAATCATTTGTTCCTATTACTTTAAATTTTTTTCCTTCAACCAACACATAATCTCCGACAAGCACATTCGGAAAAACATCTTTACTTGTGATTATAACATTTTTGTTATCTTCAAATTCTGATTGAGTAAAATATCTGCCGAATTTATAGTTTGAAGGGCAATATATACAATCAAACATTAAAAAACAATCTTCATTATCGGATTGAATTGAAATTTTCTTAATTGATAGTTGATTTTCATTTTTGAAATTATCAAGATTAAATATCAAATTCTTATTTGAAATTTCATCATTAAAAACCACTGTAAAGGTTTTTGAGGCATCGTATTCCTTATCTAATTCAATACTACTGGTATAAAATGATAATGTAAACAATGAAGCGAATATAGAAATAATCTGTATAAAGCATAAAATTAAAAATAATATTTTATGCTTATTTAAAAAATAACAGAAAATAGATTTTATTGCTTTGATCAAAATTTCCTCCTGAGTATGGTGGGGCGTTAGAAACGCCCCTAACAATTACAACGTTCCCGAAACCTTATACTTCAAGGTTGTTGAACCCTTTGTCAATGTAAAAACATGCTTGGTTTTGCCTACAGCAATTCCATATCCGATTTCCTTATTTACATAAAGTTCGGCAGATCCGGTTACTACCGGATCGCTTGATGTCTTATTATACATGGAAACCTTAACTTTTCTTGAAGAGAGTCCGTTGCTTGACGAAATTTTTGAGTAAGCAGTATCAGAATATGTCGGAAATGTACAACCCTTCCAATGCTGTGCAACTATGGTTGCACTTCCACTGGAAACAGTTACACTCTTTGTCCACTTTTTCTCTGTTTGGTCTGTCTTACTTAAAGTGAATGATGCTGTCTTTGTAGTTGAAGCAGCCGAAACACTTATCGAACCAGCTAACATTATCGCAGCCGAAGCAACGCATAGTGCTAATAAGAAAATTTTTCTTTTCATTTTTTAGTACCTCATTTTTTTAATTTTTTAAAAAGTCTAATAGTGCATTATAATTTATTTTATCTAAAACATTGGAATCATCTCTTTATTTAAGTAATTATAAAAAAGTTCCTTTATTTAATGTAAATATAATGCAAGAATATGCAAATTGCAATATTCACTAAAAAATAATGATAATTTTATAAAATTTTGTTTTTATTAACTATATAGTATCATTGCACTATACTTTTGTCAACATATATTTTGTTTAGAAAAATATTGATTTACAAAATCAGTTTTGGTTTAATGACTTTAAAAGGTAATTATGGGCAATAAAAACTATTTTTTTTAATGGAATAACTGAATTGTTAATACTTAGTATTTTGAAAACACAGGACAGCTATGTGTATGAGATTGCAAAGTCTATTGCAGATTTTTCAGGGGGTTGTTGTCAATTTCTCAGAATACTATTTATACTGTTGCTTATAAGCTGGAAAATAAGGGAAAAATCTCAGAGTATTCTAAAATCGTAGGCAAACGCAGAACACGAACTACTACCATATTGAGGATAGCGGAAAGGAATAGCAATGGTGCTGTTCTTTGGTCTGTAATAATTAAAGCTACCTTTACATACAACGGTACTACTTCAAAATGTACAAGCTGTTCTCACAGTACTACTTCTCCCGGTTCCGGTTGGTCAATACAAAGTTGCCTCCCGCAGCAGGTCGGGAAATAAAGCAACTGCAACCGCTACTGTACATTTTGGTGCTACTACAAATAATACTCGTTCCGTAACAATAAAATGCAGTCCCAACGGTACTGTATTAAAAAACTGCCGCCAACAGTAAAAGTTACTGTCAGCGGTGTTTTTTTATACATATTTAAAAGCCCGCCTCGCTGAAGGTGGCTTTAAATTTATATGTGTTTATTAAAATTTAACCAGCTCTGCAATATAATCCTTAAGCTTGTCAATTGCAATTCTTTCCTGTTCCATTGTATCTCTGTTTCTTACAGTTACACAGCCGTCGTCAACTGAGTCAAAGTCATATGTGATGCAAACAGGAGTACCGATTTCATCCTGACGTCTGTATCTCTTACCGATTGAACCTGAGTCATCATAATCAACCATAAAGTCCTTGCTGAGATTTTCAAATACTTTTTCAGCCTGTTCGTTAAGTTTTTTAGACAGAGGAAGAACAGCAGCCTTAAAAGGTGCAAGTGCAGGGTGAAGTCTTAATACAGTTCTTATATCCTTTTCGTTAATAATTTCCTCATCGTAAGCCTCAATCATAAGCGCAAGGAACAATCTTTCAACACCCAAAGACGGCTCAATTACATAAGGAATATATTTTTCATTTGTAACAGGGTCAAAGTACTCAAGACTTTTACCGCTTGTTTTAATATGCTGAGTTAAGTCGTAATCAGTTCTGTCAGCAACACCCCAAAGCTCGCCCCAGCCAAATGGGAACAGATATTCAAAGTCTGTAGTAGCCTTACTGTAAAAGCATAGCTCCTCCGGGTTATGATCACGAAGTCTGAGATTTTCTTCCTTAATATTCAGTGAGTACAGCCAATCTCTGCAGAAGCCCCTCCAATATCCAAACCATTCCAGGTCAGTTCCCGGTTTACAGAAGAACTCAAGCTCCATTTGCTCAAACTCTCTTAATCTAAAAATAAAGTTGCCAGGTGTAATTTCATTTCTAAAGGATTTACCAATCTGAGCAACACCAAAAGGTACTTTTTTTCTGCTTGTACGCTGAATATTTGCAAAGTTTACAAAAATACCCTGAGCAGTTTCGGGTCTTAAATAAATCTCGTTTTTGCTGTCCTCGGTAACACCCTGAAAGGTTTTGAACATAAGGTTAAATTGTCTGATATCGGTAAAGTTCTGTTTACCGCATACAGGACAAACAATGTTCTTTTCCTTTATATATTCCATCATATGCTCATTTGACCAGCCTGCAACATTTGTGCCGTCAAAATCTTCAATAAGGTTGTCAGCTCTGTGACGTGTTTTACATTCACGGCAATCCATAAGCGGATCGGAGAAACCGCCTAAATGACCTGATGCAACCCAAGTTTGAGGATTCATAAGAATTGCAGAGTCAAGCCCTACGTTATATTTATTTTCCTGCACAAATTTCTTAAGCCATGCTTTTTTGATGTTGTTTTTAAGCTCCATACCAAGTGGACCGTAGTCCCAAGTATTAGCCAATCCACCGTAAATTTCAGAACCCGGATATACAAAACCTCTGCCTTTGCATAAGGCTACAATGCTTTCCATGGATTTTTTGCTGTTCTCCAAAAGATTACCCCCATTTCTTAACAAAAATATACATACAAATAGTAATAAAAAAACACCTGATTGTCAAGTATAAACAAAACCACCGAATGACGTCAGCAGCTTTACAAGCGGGGATATATTAGCATAAAATAGTTGTTAATTTTAGTAAAATATGAAAAAAATATAAAAACATCTTGAAAATGTTTAGGATATGTTATATAATAGTCTTAAGCTTAAACCATATTGAATTATGGTAAGTAAATTTTCATTTAGGAGGAAATAATGATGAAAAAGACAATCAAGAGAACGTTAAGCTTAGTTCTCGCAGTTTTGATTATTTCTTCAATGGCTTGTATCGTTGCATCAGCTAATAATGGTGAGCAAACTAACCCGTTAATTACTGA